>NZ_JBEPCY010000011.1:0-221885 GCF_040299965.1 Streptomyces sp. NPDC000594
TCACCGTCCCGCCGCCCCGACACCACACCACCCTGAACCGACACCTCCGACAACAGCGACACCTGAGCCACCCCCAGCCGCTCCGCCAGCACCGCCGGCAACACCCCCATCCCCCCGTCCGTCGACGCCATCCCGCACACCACCAGATCGAACCCCGCCTTCTCCACCGCCGCCGCCAGCACCAGCGACGTCCCCATCACATCCGAACCATGAACCCCCCCGTCCTCCACATGCACACCCCGGTCCGCCCCCATCCGCAGACCCTTCGCCACCGCCTCCCGCGCATCCTCCGGACCCACCGTCACCACCGTCACCTCGACATCACCGTCCGACGCCTCAGCAACCCGCAACGCCTGCTCCACCGCGTACTCGTCCAACTCCGACAACAGACCGTCCACACCCTCACGATCCACCGTCAGATCCCCACCAAAACCACGCTCACCCGCCGCATCCGGCACAAACTTCACACAGACAACAACCCTCAACGTCACGACGTTTCTCCTGCCAGGTGGACGGTCCGTTGTCGCGAGGCTATGGCACTCAGTACCCTATGTAAAGGCACCTAGTGCCAAAATATGGTCTTCGGTGCTACGTTGCCCCGCATGACTCAGCCACGCAGAGCAGGCAAGGCCGCACCGGGCCCGACAGTGGGCGGCACGGCCGCCAGGGCTCCCATGCGCGAGGCGCTGGCAGAGGCGGCGTTCCAGCTCTTTCTGGAGCGCGGGTTCGAGGGCACCACCGTCGATGACATCGTGGCACGCGCCGGGGTCGGACGGCGGTCGTTCTTCCGGTATTTCCCGTCGAAGGAGGACGCGGTCTTCCCCGACCACGAGAGCTGCCTCGCCGAGATGACGGCGTTCCTCGACGCCCATGGTGACGGCGACCCGCTGGCGCGGGTCTGCGAAGCCGCCCGGATCGTGCTCCGGATGTACGCGGCCAACCCCGAGTTCTCGGTCCAGCGCTACCGGCTCACCCGTGAGGTACCGGGGCTGCGGACCTATGAACTGTCGGTGGTGCGCCGCTATGAGCGCACCCTGGCGGCGTATCTCCGCGACCGCTACGGCACCGCCCCCGACGGCCCGCTGCATGCCGAGGTCATAGCCGCCGCCGTGGTCGCGGCGCACAACAACGGTCTGCGGGCATGGCTCCGTTCGGGTGGTGAGGGGGACGCCGAGGCGGCGGTGGAGCATGCCTTCGCGCTCGTACGGGAAGTCTGGGACGGGTGGTCCCAGGGGGTCGCGCCGGCGCGGGCCGTCGCGGCGGCGGGCGGCGAGGTCGTCGTCATGGTCACCTCCCGGACCACTCCGCTGTGGCGGGTGGTGCAGCGGCTGGAGGCCGCCCTCGCCGATGGCTGACGGCGCGGCGGGCACCCCGCTCCGGGCGGCCCGCAAGCGATAGCACCCAGTGCCTATACGTAAAGACACTGAGTGCCATATGGTGCTGGAGCGCCTCCGCGAGGCGGAGACGCTCCAGAGCGCAGGGGGTCGAGATGCACCGAGACATGTCCCAGTCCGGAACCTGCACCGCGCCGGCCGCGCGGAAGGATCCGGGGCTCATCTACCAGCGGTGCCGATGGTGCCGCACCGCCTCGTTCCGGCGGCTGCTCTGCCCGGTCTGCGCCTCCAGCGATCTGGAGTCCGCGCGCAGCGAGGGCGAGGGCGTCGTCATCCGGTCGGCCGTGGTCAACCGGTACACCCGGGTGGCGCGCAATGAGTCGCTGGTGCGCTTCCCCGAGGGGTTCATGCTCCGCTGCCGGGTGATCGGCACCGCGCCCCATCTGGTCTGGGTGGGCGCCAAGGTGCGGCCGGTGGAGGGCGGTGATCCCCGGTCGGGGGAGGCCGTTCTGGAGATCTGCGACCCGATCCTCCCCGTCGCCCCCTACTGACCCCGTCTCCGGTCCGATCCCGTCTCCGGTCCGTCTCCAGGTCCGGTCCGACTCCGACTCCGACTCCGACTCCGGGTCCGACTCCGACTCCGACTCCGACTCCGACCCCGACTCCGGGTCCGGCCCGACTCCGGGTCCGGTGGCGCCGGGGTGCGATCAGCCGCCGCCCCGCAGCCCCTCCAGGATCCGGGCGAGCGCGGCCCGGGTGTCCGCGAGGTCCGCCGCGCGCCCCGAGACGGCGAGCCAGAGCGCCGCCTCGTTCATCGCCCCCGAGAGCAGATGGGCCAGGGGGGCGACCGGCTGCCGGGGGAGTACCCCCTGTGCCATCAGATCCTCCAGGGCCTCGGCGAGATGGTGCGCGGAGGACTCCTCGTCCATGCCGCGCCACTCGTGCCACCCCAGGACGGCCGGGCCGTCGATGAGCATGATCCGCTGAATGCCCGGACCGGTGGCCGCCGTGAGGAACTCCTGACAGCCGGTGGTCAGCCGCTCCCAGGGGTCCTGCCGGGTGTCGGCCGCCGCGGCCACCCGTGCCCCCACCTCCCGCTGCACCTCGCGCAGGACCGCGCGGAACAGATCCGCCTTGCCCGCGAAGTGGTGGTAGAGCGCCCCCTTGGTGACCTCGGCCGCCGCGACGATCTCGGCCAGGCCGACCGCACCGTACCCCTGGCCGGCGAACAGCTCCCTGCTCACCCGCAACAGCCGCCGCCGGGTCTCCTCCCGCTGCCGTGCCCTGACCGTGCCCGCCATCCCGCGCGCTCCCTTCCGCCCCCGGCCGGGCGCCGGATGGGGGCGGGCGCGGTCGGAGGACACCGATTGACATACCGATGGTACGTCCATACCGTTTGACGTACCGAAGGTATGTGAATGAAGGGTGCCACCCATGCTGAGCAGCTTCTATCCCGTGATCGCCACCTCCCGGATCGAGGAGTCCAAGGACTTCTACACCCGGCTGATGGGCTTTGGGATCACCTTCGAGGCCGACTGGTACGTCAGCCTGCGCCGCCCCGGCCCGCTCCCGTACGAACTGGCCCTGCTGGACCACACCCACCCGACCATCCCCGAGGGCCACCGCACCCCGGTCAGCGGGCTGATCCTCAACTTCGAGGTCGACGACGTGGACGCCGAGTGGGAGCGGCTGGTCGTCCGCGAGGGGCTCACCCCCCTGCTGGAGCTGCGCAGCGAGTCCTTCGGGCAGCGGCACTTCATCGTCGCCGACCCCAGCGGTGTCCTCATCGATGTCATCACCGAGATACCGCCCGGGGAGGAGTACGCCGACCACTTCTCCGGCGCCTGAGGCCTCCGCCGCCCGGGACCTTGGGCACGCGAGGCCTCCGCCGCCCGGGACCTCCGACGCCTGAGGCCTCCGGCGCCTCCTGAGCCCCCGGACGGCCGAGCACAGCGTGCGCACCCCCGGGGGCCGGGCTGGAATGGGAAGGTGACGGAGCCCCCCGACGACTGTCTCGCCCGCAATGAATGGATCTGCGGCGAGTACCTCTCCACGCGGCGCGGGATCCTCCTGGACGCCACCCTCCAGCACCTCCAGCTCACCGCCGTCTCCGTCGCCATCGCGGTCGCCCTCTCCGTGCCGCTCGCGGTCGCCGCCCGCCGCTGGCACTGGGCCGCGGGACCCGTCCTCGGACTCACCACCGTCCTCTACGCGATCCCCTCCCTGGCGATGTTCTCGCTGCTGCTCCCCGTGTACGGGCTCTCCGCGTCCCTGGTCATCGCCGGTCTGGTCCTCTACTCCCTCACCCTGCTCGTCCGCAATGTCCTCGCCGGGCTGCGCGCCGTCCCGGAGGAGACCCGGCGGGCGGCGCGCGGCATGGGATACGGGCCCCTGCGGCTGCTGCTCGGGGTGGAACTCCCGCTCGCGCTGCCCGCGGCCATGGCCGGGCTGCGGATCGCCACCGTCTCCGCGATCTCCCTGGTCACCATCGGCGCCATCGTGGGCTACGGCGGGCTCGGCAATCTCATCTACTCCGGGATGAACACCTACTTCAAGGCCCAGGTGCTCACCGCGTCCGCGCTCTGTGTCCTCATCGCCCTCGCCGCCGATCTGCTGCTGCTCGGGATCCAGCGGCTGGCCACCCCCTGGTCGAGAGCGGCGGCGTGAACACCCTCGGCGAGGCATGGGGGTGGCTCACCGACCCCGCCCACTGGTCGGGCGAGGGCGGGATCGGCCAGCGGCTCCTGGAACACCTCTACCTCACCGGGGTCTGCCTCGGCCTGAGCTGTCTGATCGCGCTGCCCGTCGCCCTGGTCCTCGGCCATATCGGCAGGGGCGGGGCGCTCGCCGTCAACATCTCCCACATCGGGCGTGCCGTGCCCACCTTCGCCGTCCTGGTCCTGCTGCTGCTCAGCCCCATCGGCGCGTACGGCTCCTGGCCCACCGTCATCGCCCTGGTGCTGTTCGCGGTGCCCCCGCTGCTGGTCAACGCCTACACCGGGATGCGCGAGGTCGACCGCGACGTGGTCCGCGCCGCCCGGGGCATGGGCATGAGCGGCCGTCAGCTCCTGGCCGGTGTCGAGGTCCCGCTCGCCCTGCCGCTGATCCTCACCGGGGTCCGTATCGCCGCCGTCCAGCTGGTGGCCACCGCGACCCTCGCGGCCCTCGCGGGCGGCGGCGGGCTCGGCCGGATCATCACCGCGGGCTTCAACCTCGCCTCCACGCCCCAGGTCGTCGCGGGCGCCTTCCTGGTCGCCGTCTTCGCCCTCGCCGTCGAGGCGCTCTTCGTCCTCGGACAGCGACTCGCCCCCGCCTGGGCCCGGGAGCCCGGCTGATGCGCCCCCGGAGCGCGGTGCTCGTCCTCGCCCTGGCCGGCTGTGCGCTCGCCGTGGTCAGCGCCTGTATGAGCGGGCCCTCGCTGGAGACCCGCGACCAGGTGGTCCCCCCGGGCGACAGCCACCGGCTCACCGTCGGCTCCGCCGGATTCACCGAGAGCGATCTGCTCGCCCGGATGTACGCCCTGCTGCTGCGGCACGCCGGATACTCCGCCGAGGTCCTCACCGTCACCAACCGTGAGATCTATGAACCGGCGCTGGAGAGCGGGCGGATCGATGTCGTGCCGGAGTACGCGGCGACCTTCGCGGACTGGCTGAATGTCAAGGCGAACGGGCAGGACGCGCCCCCGGCCGGCTCGCCCGACCTGGCCACCACCATGACCGCGCTGCGACGGCTCGCCGCGCCGCGCGGGCTCGAAGTGCTGCCCCCGGGGCGGGCGGTGGACCAGAACGCCTTCGCGGTGAGCCGCTCCTACGCCGAGCGCCACCGGCTGCGGACCCTCAGCGACCTGGGGCGTTCGGGGCTTCCGGTGCGCCTCGCGGCGGGCGACGAATGCGTGCGGCGCCCGTACTGCGAACCGGGCCTGCGATCGGTCTACGGCATCGACATCACCGCGATCGATCCCAAGGGCGTCGGCACCACCCAGGCCAAGCAGGCCGTCCAGCGGGGCCAGGACCAGATGGTGCTCACCACCACTACGGACGCCACCCTCGACCAGTTCGATCTGGTCCTGCTCCAGGACGACCGGCATCTCCAGAACGCCGACTACATCGTGCCGGTGGTCAACCGGGCGCGCGCCGGGAGCCCCGCGGTCGTCCGGGCGCTCGGCCGGCTCAACACCGTACTGACCACGGAGGATCTCGCGGAGATGAACGAACGGGTGGACAGCTGGCGCAGACTGCCGGAGGACGTGGCCCGCCAGTACCTCCGGTCGCATGGACTGCTGGGCCCGGCCGGCCGGGCCTCCGCCGCGCCGTCAGGGCCGGGCCGGCCCGGTGGGCGGGGGCACCCCCAGGGCGTCGAGCAGGGTGCGGACCGAGGGCCGGAGCCGGGCACAGAGCCCGCGGATCCCCTGGTCGACGGCGGACCTCCGGTCGACGGTCAGCAGCCCATGGGTGACATACCAGTCGAGATGGCGCTCGACCTCCAGCAGGCAGAGCAGGGCGGTGAGCGGGGCGTGGACCGCACGGTCCGTGCCGTGCAGCCGGCCGAGGTCGCCGAGCATGGCACCCGCCATGTCGACGACCCCATGGGCCTCCCCCACGGCCCGCGCCCCGGCGAAATGCGCGTCCCAGAGGGCCGTCTCGTCCGAGCCGAGCGACCGTGACCGGGACACCTCGCTCCGCAGACCCTCCAGAAGGACCGCCGCACGCGCCCGGAGCAGCGCGAAGGCCGCCGCCGGTTCGGTGAGATCCGCCGATGGGGCAGGTTCCGCCGGTACGGTCGGGTCGGCCGGTAGGGCTGGTACGGTCGGTTCCGCCGGTACGGGGGAGTGGCCGAGGGCCTCCTCGGCGAGCCCGCGACCGGTGTCGAAGAAGATCAGCGTATTGTCGCCGCCCGCCGCATGACACGCGTGGGCGAACCCCTCGTACTCCACGATCCTGTTCGAGGAGAGGGTGCCGAGCACCCCGATACCGAGCCGGCACTCCGCGATGGCCCGTGCCGCCCGGTCCGCCGCCACCGCCTTGGCGAGGGAGAGCGAGCCGTTCACCGCGGACCAGGGGGCCAGATCCCGTTCGCCGCCCGCAGGCCCGGCCCCCGCTTCCCCTCCCCGGTCCGGGGCGCCCCGCTCGGCGACGCGGTGCGCGAGTCCGGTGAGGGCATAGGCGGTGGCGAGGGCGCCGAACAGGGCCCGTTGCCGGCTGGGCAGATCGAGCAGCGGCTGTCCGGCGGCCGACCGTGCTCTGACCGTCCGTACGAGAGCGACCTCCACGGCCGTCGCCGCGGCGGCCCGGGTGACCGCCGCCAGGCCCGCCGTGAAGAAGGTCCAGGAGATCCGCAGCACCCGGTACGAGCGGGTCAGCCGCTCGGCGGGCGAGGCGGCGACATCGGTGAAACGCCCGGCCGCGTCCAGGGTCGCGCCGTCACACAGCCAGGCGGCCTGGGGGACCCGTACCGACGAGAAGGTGACCAGGGCGTAGTCGAGGGGGAGCAGCGGTGTGTGCAGCGGAGTGATCCCGACACCGGGCAGCGCGCCCTCCGGACCCACCAGATCCACGAGGAACGGGAAGACACCGCGCGGGCGTCCCCCGGCCACGAGGTCGGCGTAGACCACCCCGAGCTTGGGGGCGGCCGTTCCGGAGTTGGACATGATCTTGCCGGCCGAGGCGGACGGTGTATGGATCTCGAACTCCCGGGTGGCGGGATCGAATCGGGCCTCGGTCGCCAGGGAGGCATGACCACTGGCCCCCGCCGCCTCCGTGACCGCGTAGACACCGATGCGGTCACCGGTCGCCAGCTGCTCCGTGCGGCGGGCGGCGTACCCGCCGCCGTCCCCCAGCTCCAGCAGGGTGCCGAGGGCCATGCCGTGGTGGATGAGGGTGGCCATGAAGAGCGACGGATCCGTGATCGCCGCCCACTGGAGCCGTGCGGAGAAGACGGCGGGATCCTCGAACGGGCCGGGGCCCGGGGAACCGTGGCCCGCGCGCCGCAGATTCTCGTACACCCGGGTGCTGCGCGTGGGCAGATCGGCGGTCCGGTCGGCGGCCGGCAGCGCGGCGTAGCGGAGCCGGGCCTCGTCGTAGGCGGTCTGCGGGCAGGCTCCCCGGATGAGCGCGGACAGATCCGTCATGGACGGCTCCCGGGAGTCGGCTCACCGATACGGACCAGGGTCCCCGCCCAGTTCATGCCGCCGCCGAGGGCGAAGAGAAGCACCTGGGCACCCGGGGTGAGACGGTGGCGGTGGAGATCCAGGGTGAGCGGGATCGACGCGGCCCCGGTATTGCCGTACCGGTCCCCGGAGAGCGGGACGCGCTCGGTGGGGATGCCGTACTCGGCGGCGACCTGCCGCAGCAGCGCCACATTGGCCTGGTGGAACACGACCAGGTCGACCTCGTCGAGCGAACTCCCCGCGTGGTCGAGCACGACCTGGGCGGCCCGCCCGAAGGTCCCGCGCACATAGTCGGCCACAAAGCGTCCGTCCATGTGTACGGTCGCCCCGCCGGGACCCTTGCCGCCGAGCCGGATCCAGGCCCCGCGCTCGGTGAAGCCGTCCGACCCCAGCGCGCTGCACAGCACCGCCGACCCGCCGGGACCGGGGCCGAGGACCGCCGCCCCGGCGCCGTCGCCGAAGAGAACCGATGTCGCCCGGTCGTACGGGTCCAGATAGGGCGAGAAGCACTCCGCGCCGACGACCAGGACCGGCCCGTCGAACTGGCCCGCCGTACCCAGCGTGCACGCCAGATGGACCGCGTGCAGAAACCCGGAACAGCCCGTGTTCACATCCAGGACGGTCGCCCGGGAGGCCCCGAGCCGGTGCTGGAGCAGATATCCGAGGCCCGGGACCACCCGGCTCGGCGAGCTGGTCGCGAAGACCAGGCCACCGAGCCGCTCCGCCGTGACCCCGGCCGCCGCCAGGGCCCGCCGGGCCGCGGGCACCGCCAGGTCCTCGGCGGCCGTCCCCGGGTCCGCGTGACGGCGCTCGCGGATCCCGGTCCGGTTCTCGATCCATCCGGAGTCCAGCCCCAGACGGTCCTCGATCTCGGCATTGTGGACGACGGCCGGCGGGGTGAAGGCGCCGACCGCCTTGATCGTCCATGGGCCGTGCGCCACCCCATGGCCCGTGTGGATCGAAACCACAGTCCCTCCCGGGAGCCTCGACTGTCCTCCGGTGCCTTCCGGCGCCTTCCGGTGTCTTCCGGGTGGGAACGGGCGAGGGACGGGACGGGGTTCAGCCCACGGCCCGGGGGAGGGCGGTGACCGGTGGGCTCCGGGGCGGAGCCGCTACGCCGGGTGGCCCGCGTGCAGATGCTCCAGCCGGCGCTGGAGCGCGGTCAGCGCCCCGCGCTGACGGCCCGGGACCCGGCGGCGCAGCGCCACCAGACGGGGGGCCAGGGAGCGGGCCGCCCCCATGTCCTGGATCTGCTCCCACTGGTGATGGGCGCGGTCCACCGCACCCTCCACCTCGGGGTCGTCCACGGGCTGCTCCCGGGTGATCCGGGTGTCGGCGACCGCCATCCACAGGGCACAGCTGAGCGCCGGTTCCCCCGCGAGACGGGCCAGATCCGCCCGTACCTCCAGCCAGTGGAGCGCCTGCGGGGAGCCGGGCCCATAGGTCCGCAGCTCCTGCTGCTCCCAGGCGGCCGCCGCTGCCGCCGCCTCGGTGTGCCGCCCGGCCCGTGCGGCGGCCAGTATCGCCGGATGGGGGTCCGTCGGGGGCGCCTCCCCGTATCCGCCGGGCGCCGCGCCCGCCACGGGCGGCGGGGCGGCGGCGCTCCGCTCCGTGTCCAGCAGCAGCGCGCCCTCGGTGCCCGCCTCGGCCGCCGCCAGCTCGTGCAGCGCCTC
Organism: Streptomyces sp. NPDC000594; assembly: GCF_040299965.1. Taxonomy (NCBI): domain Bacteria; kingdom Bacillati; phylum Actinomycetota; class Actinomycetes; order Kitasatosporales; family Streptomycetaceae; genus Streptomyces; species Streptomyces sp. NPDC000594. The sequence continues at coordinate 9,174 of NZ_JBEPCY010000011.1, forward strand.
CGGGCCGGGCCGCGCGCCGCTGCGCCAGATCGTCGCGCAGGCCCGCAGATACGGCGGTCCGGTGTCGTCCGGCCCCCGGAGTCGGCGGGCCGCGGCCGGGGCCACCTGCCCGAACATCCGTACCCCCAGGCCCAGACCCAGGCCCAGCCCCTCACCGGACACCCGGCGCCAGGCGTCCGGGTCGGCGACCAGGTCCACGAAGACCGTGGTGGTGCCCGGCCGGCGGATGGTCAGTTCGGCGGCCAGCCAGTGCCAGGGCAGTCCGGTGTACCGCAGGGTCGACGGGGTGGAGCGGGCCAGGGCCAGATGGGGCAGCCGCTGCTTGCGGTCGAGGTGGAGCTGTCCGGCGAGATAGAGGCAGAGCGGCCCCGCACCGGCGGCGGCCGACCGGATCCGGGTGAGGACCGTCTGCGGGTCGACCGGGTCGGCCAGCTCCACGACCGTCGCCGCCCGGGTCCCGGTCAGCGCGCTCGGGGGCACCGCGGCCAGTGCGGGCAGCACCGAACTCGCGTCGACCAGCCGCCCCTTGCCCACCGGCGCGGCCGCGATGAGCAGCGCGGTCCCCGGTGTGGCGGTGTCCCCTCCCGTGATCAGCACACCAGCACCGTATCCGACCTGGAGCCGTGCTCCGTCCCCCGGCCGTGCGGGGCCCTCCGTACGGGTCAGGCGGCGGGCGTCCTCGGCAGCCACCGCAACCGCGCCGCCTGCTGGAACGGCCCCGCCCTCATGGTCGTCGAAGTCCTCGGGTTCGGCGGAGGTGCCGCGATAGGCGCGGAGTTCGGCGAGCGGAAGGCCGAACCGGGGCATCGGGCACGGCCTTGGGCCCGGGGGGCGGGGACGGCCCGCAGTGGGGTGAACCCGGTTGAGCGCCAAGGAGATTGTGCCCGAAGAGGTGACGGTTGGTCAGTCGCCCGGACGGTGCTCGTACCGGCGCGGCCCCGGTGTCCGGGTCAGGCGTCCGCGACCGAGTGGAACTCCACCTCGTCGCGGCCGATCCCCCGCTCGTCCGCGTCCACGGACCGCCGCAGCGCCTCATGGAGTTTGGCCGGGGTCAGTACCCCGAGGAAGCGGGAGCCGTCGACCACCGCCACCCACCCGGCGTCGTGCTGGAGCATCTCGCTGAAGGCCTTCTTGAGGGAGGCCCCGAGCGGTACCCAGGCCTCCATCCGCCGGGCCAGATCGCCCACCGTGGTCCCGGCCCCCTCTCCCCTCCCGGCCTCGGCGAGCGTGTCGGTCGCCACCCAGCCGTGGAGTTCGCCCTCCGGGTCCAGCACCACCGCCCAGCGGGCCCGCCCGGAGCGGAGCCGGACCGCCGCATCGGCCGCCGGCTCGTCCAGCCGGGCCAGCGGGGGCTGTTCCAGGTCGTCCGGTTCGATCGTGGTGACCGCGAGCCGCTTCAGCCCCCGGTCCGCGCCGACGAAGCGGGCCACATAGGCGCTCGCGGGAGTCCCCAGCACCGCCGCCGGGGTGTCGAACTGCTCCACCCGGCCCTGGCCGTAGACGGCGATCCGGTCCCCCATCCGCACCGCCTCCTCGATGTCATGGGTGACCAGCAGCACCGTCTTGCGGACCTGGGCCTGGAGCGCCAGGAACTCGTTCTGGAGACGCTCCCGGACCACCGGGTCGACCGCGCCGAAGGGCTCGTCCATCAGCAGCACCGGCGGGTCGGCGGCGAGGGCGCGGGCGACCCCGACCCGCTGCCGCTGCCCGCCGGAGAGCTGGGCGGGGTAGCGGGAGCCGTACACCGAGGGGTCGAGACCGACGAGATCGAGCAGTTCGGCCGCCCGTGCGCGGGCCTTCGCCCGCTTCCACCCGATGAGGGCGGGAACGGTCGCGGTGTTGTCGAGAACCGTACGGTGCGGAAACAGGCCGACCTGCTGGATCACATAGCCGATCCGGCGCCGCAGCCGGACCGGGTCGACGGTGGAGATGTCCTCGCCGTCGACCAGGATCCGGCCCGCCGTGGGCTCGATCAGCCGGTTGACCATCATCATCGTGGTGGTCTTGCCGCAGCCCGACGGGCCCACCAGGGTGACCAGCTCGCCCTCGGCCACCTCCAGCGACAGGCCGTCCACGGCGGTCGTCCCGTCCGGGTACACCTTGCTGACCTGCTCGAACCGGATCATGCCCCCACGCTAGGAGCAGGGCTCCCCGGGCGCACACGGGCCGGGCCTGTCCGAGTCACCGCACCGGGTCCGGTCCGGCCGGACCGGACCCGGTGGCGCGAAGTCGTTCCCGCGATCTTTCTTGTCATGACCCTTGCCAGTGGCTGGCGGGGGCTGCTTCCATCGGTTAGGAAAGTTTCCTTCCAGTCCCGGTTTTCCCCCACCAGGCAAGGGAGAGACCCTCATGAAACCCCCACGCACTGTGCTGCGCTCGCTCGGCGGCGCCGGAACCCTCGCGGCGGCGCTGCTCGCCGGAGTCCTGGCGGCCCCGGCCGCCCCCGCCGCGTCGGCCGACCCCGCCCCGGCACGGCACGCCCCCCGGGCCACCGTGCTCGAAGCCGAGGACGCGACCGTCTCCCAGGGAGCGATCGAGTCCAACCACCGGGGCTACACCGGCCGGGGCTTCGTCAACTACGACAACGTCACCGGCAGCAGCGTCGAGTGGACCGTCCGGGCCGACGACGCCGGAAGCGTCCCGCTGACCCTCCGGTTCGCCAACGGCACCACCACCAACCGCCCGATGACCATCACCGTCAACGGGACCCCCGTCGCCGTGGGCCGCGCCTTCCCCGGAACCGGCGCCTGGACCACCTGGCGCACCACCACCGTCGAGGCCGACCTCCGGGAAGGCGCCAACACCGTCCGGGCCACCGCGACCACCGCCAACGGCGGCCCCAATGTGGACAGCCTCAGCGCTCCGGACTCCGGAGGCCCGGGCCCCGGGCCCGGCGGCACCCCGGTCTCGATCAACGGCCAGCTCCGGGTCTGCGGCACCAAGCTCTGCAATGACTCGGGCAAGCCCATCCAGCTGCGCGGCATGTCCACCCATGGGCTCCAGTGGTACTCCCAGTGCGCCAACGGAGCCTCGCTGGACGCCCTCGCCAAGGACTGGAACGCCGATGTCCTGCGGATCTCCATGTACATCCAGGAGGGCGGCTACGAGACCGACCCGCGCCGCTTCACCGACCTGGTCCACTCGCTCATCGAGCAGGCCACCGCACGCGGGATGTACGCCCTCGTCGACTGGCACATGCTGACCCCCGGCGACCCGCACGCCAACCTCGCCCGCGCCAAGACCTTCTTCACCGAGATCGCCCAGCGCCACAACGACAAGAAGAACCTGATCTACGAGATCGCCAATGAGCCCAGCGGTGTCTCCTGGTCCCGGATCAAGAGCTACGCCGAGGAGCTGATCCCGGTCATCCGCCGGTACGACCCGGAGAGCACCGTCCTCGTCGGCACCCGCGCCTGGTCCTCCCTCGGTGTCTCCGAGGACGGCAATGAGACCGAGGTCGTGAACAACCCGGTCCGGGCCGCCAACATCATGTACACCTTCCACTTCTACGCCGCGTCCCACGGCGACGAGTATCTGAACACCCTCTCCCGCGCCGCCGACCGGGTCCCCATGTTCGTCACCGAGTTCGGCACCCAGACCTTCACCGGCGACGGCGGGAACGACTTCGCGACGGCCCAGCGCTATCTCGATCTGATGGCCGCCAAGAAGATCAGCTGGACCAACTGGAACTACTCCGACGACTTCCGCTCCGGCGCCGTCTTCAAGACAGGCACCTGCGCCGCGGGCGGACCGTACGCCGGGACCTCCTCGCTGAAGCCCGCCGGAGTCTGGATCCGCGACCGGATGCGGACCCCGGACGACTTCCCGACCCGCCGCTGAGCCCCACCCGCCGCTGACCCCCTCGTAACCCCCGGCCCCTCGTAACCCCGCTCCCTCGTACCCCTGACCCCTCGTACCCCCGGCCCCCTGGTAACGCCCCACCCCCGCACCACCGTGCGCGGGCCGGTTCCCGGATGGTGTGACCCCACCCCCGGGAACCGGCCCGCGCACCGCTGTGACCAGCCAGGACCCAACCCTGCCGTACCTCCCGCGCCCGCCCGTGTGATCCCATGGGCGGGCGTGCCGTACCGAACCAGGAGTGTGTCCGTGACCAGCTACCGCCAGCCCGGTGTCGTCCTCACCGACCATGTCTTCACCGTCCCCCTCGACCACACCCGCCCCGGCGGGGAACAGATCGAGGTGTACGCGCGGGAGGTCACCGCCGCCGCCCGGACCGGCGAGGACCTGCCCTGGCTGATCTATCTGGAAGGCGGCCCCGGCTGCGCCGCCCGCCGCTTCACCGGCACCCAGGCATGGCTGGAACGCGCCGTACGCGAGTACCGCGTCCTCCTCCTGGACCAGCGCGGCACCGGCCGCTCCACCCCGCAGAACCGCCAGACCCTCGCCGCCCGCGGCGACGCCCGCGCCCAGGCCGACCACCTCGCCCACTTCCGCGCCGACAGCATCGTCCGCGACTGCGAGCTGATCCGCCGCCGCCTCACCGGCGGCGCCCCCTGGAGCGTCCTCGGCCAGAGCTTCGGCGGATTCTGCGCCACCCACTACCTCTCCACCGCCCCCGAAGGGCTGCGCGAGGTCTTCATCACCGGCGGACTGCCCTCCCTCGACGGCCACGCCGACGATGTCTACCGCGCCGCCTACCCCCGGATCGAGCGCAAGGTCGCCGCCCACTACGACCGCTACCCCCAGGACATCGAGCGGGCCCGCGCCGTCGCCGCCCATCTCACCGAGCACCGCGCCGTCCTGCCCACCGGCTACCACCTCACCCCCGCCGCCTTCCAGTCCCTCGGCCTCCTCCTCGGCTCCGGCGACGGCAGCCACCACCTCCACTATCTGCTGGAGAACGCCTTCGTCCGCACCGGCACCGGCCTGGAGCTGTCCGACTCCTTCCAGGAGGCCGTCGCCGCCCACCTCTCCTTCGCCCGCAACCCCCTCTACGCCGCCCTCCACGAGGCCTGCTACGCCCAGGGCGGGCGGCCCACCGCCTGGGCCGCCGAGCGGATCCGCGCCGAGTTCCCCCGCTTCGACGCCGCCACCGCCCTCGACGGCGACGCCCCCCTCCTCTTCACCGGGGAGACCATCCACCCCTGGCACTTCGAGAGCGACCCGGCGCTGCGCCCGCTGCGCGAGACCGCCGACCTCCTCGCCGACCGGACCGACTGGGCCCCCCTCTACGACCGCGCCCGGCTCGCCACCACCGACATCCCCGTCGCCGCCGCCGTTTACCACGACGACATGTATGTGGACACCGCCCACTCCCTGGAGACCGCCCGCGCCATCCGGGGACTGCGCACCTGGGTCACCGACGAGTACGAGCACGACGGGGTACGCGCCAGTGGCACCCGGGTCCTGGACCGGCTGATCGCCCTCGCCCGGGACGAGACGGTCTGAGCCACCGCACGGCAGGGGCCCGGACCCCGGCGGTCCGGGCCCGGGCCGGCCATCGCGTGACAAGCCGGGATTCCGGGCCCCGCCCGCCGTAGGCTGCGATCATGACGGACACCGCACCACCGCAGCTGGAACCCCTGCCCGACGACTGGCGGCGCGCCCTCGCCGTGGTCGCCCACCCCGACGACCTCGAATACGGCTGTGCCGCCGCCATCGCCGGATGGACCGACGCCGGCCGGGAGATCACCTATCTGCTGGCCACCCGGGGCGAGGCCGGGATCGACACCCTCGACCCGGCCGAGTGCGCCGTGGTCCGCGAGCGCGAACAGCGGGCGAGCGCGGCCGTCGTCGGTGTCGACGCGGTGGAGTTCCTGGACCACCGGGACGGCGTCATCGAGTACGGCACCGCGCTGCGCCGGGACATCGCGGCGGCGATCCGCCGCCACCGCCCCGAACTCCTGATCACCCTCAACCACCGGGACACCTGGGGCGGCACCGCCTGGAACACCCCCGACCACCGGGCCGTGGGCCGGGCCGTCCTGGACGCGGCGGCGGACGCGGGCAACCGCTGGATCTTCCCCGAACTCCGCGACCAGGGGCTCGAACCCTGGAACGGGGTCCGCTGGGTCGCCGTCGCCGGCTCCACCTCGCCCACCCACGCCGTCGACGCCCGGCCCGGTCTGGAGCGCTCGATCGCCTCGCTGATGGAACACCGCACCTATATCGAGGTCCTGACGGAGACCGACCCGGAGCACTACTGCCGGACCTTCCTCACCGGCGCGGCCGAGCAGGCGGGCGCCCGCTTCGGCGGGATCCCCGCGGTGACCTTCGAGCTGTTCCCCCGCTGAGCCCCGCCCGTATCCCGTGCCCGCCGCATCCCGTGCCGCCGTGTCCCGTACCGCCGTATCGGGTGCCGCTGGAGTCGGGTGCCGCACGGATCCGGCGCGGTGGTACGGGCGACCGCGCCGTCCTCGTGTCATCGGCGGCCCTGAATCGTTCTCCCTGGAGAAGCCCCGCCCACCCCCGGGCAGCGAGGAGAAACGATGCAGATCCAGATCAGCGCCCCCGAGCTGGAGGACGGCGACCGCACCGTCGCCGACCTCCACCGATGGCTCAGGCGCGACGACACCGTACGGCGCGACATGGACATACGCCTGGCGCACCGCACCCTCCCCGGTGCCATGGGCACGGTCGATCTCATCGACCTGATCGTCGGGCAGAGCGTCGCCGTGCTCAATCTCGCCCTCTCCTACGCCGCGTGGCGCGCGGCCCGGCGGACCGCCCCGGCCGTCACCCTCACCGTCGACGGGGTCTCCCTCACCCTGAGCGGCGCCTCCGACGACGAGGTGCGGCGGATGGTGGCCCTGCTGAGCCCTCCACCGCCGCTCCCCTCGGAACCCGGACCGGGCCCCGGGCCGGAGCCGGAGGACCCGACCGCCCCCGGGGGCCGGTGAGCGAGCCATGCCCCTGCCCGACCCCGCCCAGTCCCGCGCCGTCCTGATCGGCGTCCACTCCTACACCGACCTGGACCCCCTGCCCTCGGTGCGCAACAACCTCATCGCGCTGCGTGCCCTGCTCACCGACGACCGGGTGTGGGGCCTGCCCGACGAGCACTGTGTCGTCCTGGAGAACCCCGCGTCGACCGATGAGGTCCTCGACGCGGTGCACAGTGCCGCACGCGACGCCGAGGCGGCCTTTCTCCTCTACTTCGCCGGACATGGCCTTCTCTCGCCCGACGCCGAGCTGCGCCTCGCGCTCTCCCGGTCGGAGAGCGAACGGCTCTACCGCTCCGTCGCCTACCAGGACCTCCGTCATGAGCTCCTCCACACCTGTACCGCGCCCAGCCAGGTGGTCATCCTGGACTGCTGCTACAGCGGACGGGCGCTCGACGCCCATATGGGCTCCCTGGAGGACGGTGGCGATGTACCCGCAGGGGTCGACGGCACCTATGTGATGACGGCGTCCGCCGCGCTGAAACCCGCCTGGGCCCCGCCGGGGGAGCGGTTCACCGCGTTCACCGGGGAGTTGGTGGAGGTGATCCGCGAGGGGGTCGCCGGCGCCGCCGACCCGCTCGACATGAGGACCGTCTTCCGCGCGGTCCGCGGCCGGCTGGCCGCCCGGGGCAGAACGCTGCCGCAGCAGTTCGCCCGGAACGACGGACATGCCATCGCCCTGGTCCGCAACCGGGCCGGTACGGACCTCCTGCCCCTGCCCCCGTCCCTGCCTCCGCCTCCGCCCCGGCCGGGACAGCGGCCGGGACCACGACCGGGGCAGCGCCGGGGCCGGGCCCTCGCCGGGGCGCTGCTGGCGCTGGCACTGCCGTTCACCCTGGTCGGTGATGCCGGTGCGGGCCCCGGCGGCCCGTCTCCCTCGGCGGGGGGACCTCCCTCGGCGGAGACCGGGCGTTCCCGCTTCGGCGACCATCGCACCGCCGACCCCTGTGCCCTGGTCGACGCCCGGGTCCTGGCCCGCTTCGGCGCCGCCCGGATCGACCGCGACTACGGCAACTTCGACCGCTGCGACGTCCTGGTGGACACCGGCGACGGAGATCCGGTGGATGTCGTCGTGGATCTCGACACCACGGGCCGCCCGGACGGCTGGGACCCCACCCGCAGGGTCGGTACGGTCGGGGTGCTGGCGGAGCCGCCCGAGGCACAGGCCTGTATGCGCCGGCTGCTGGTCGACGGGGAGCGGGAGGTCACCGTACGGATCGTGGCCAAACGGAGCGAACGGACACCGCAGGCCTGTGCCATGGCCGACGCGGCGGCCGACCATGCCGCCCGGGTGCTCCACCGGGGGCCGATCGCCCGGCGCACCCTGCCCAGGGGGTCCATCGGCCGGGAGGACGCCTGCGGACTGCTCTCGGCGCGCGCCCTGGAGGTCGTTCCCGGGGTGGACACCAAGCCGTCGGACCCCGGTTTCGGCCATTTCGAGTGCGAATGGGAAAGCACCACCCGGCACATGTGGGTGGAGCTGCGCTACGACCGGGGACAGCCGCCGAGCGCGGGGGAGATCGGCGGGAACGGCTCCGCCACCCGGATCGGCGGCCGGTCCACGGTGATCTGGCCGGGCGCCGAGGGCGAGGACACCTGTCTCGTACGGACGGTGCACCGCAGATACGCGGCCCAGGACGCCCGGGCCGCTGCGGAGACGGTGAACCTCACCGTCGGCGGCGACCGCCCCGAGGCCGAGCTGTGCCGGACGGCGACCGCGCTCTCCACCTCGGTGGTGAACCGGCTGAACGCCACCCGCCCGGGCCGCACCTGACACCGAGCGGCCCGGGGCCCCGTGACCGGGGACCCGGGCCGGGGCGGAGGGGGCTCAGATCTCGACCATCACCTGGTCCAGCGACTTGCGCACCAGATCGGGCACCCGGCAGTCGGCCGCCGGATATCCCACCGGGATCACGGCGAACGCCTTCTCGTTCTCCGGCCGTCCCAGCACCTCGGAGAGGAAGCGCATCGGGCTGGGGGTGTGCACCAGCGCCGCCAGACCGGACAGATGCAGCGCCGTGAGCAGCATGCCCACCGCGATGCCCACCGACTCGTCCACGTAGTAGTGCTTGCGTTTGGTGCCGTCCTCGCCCAGCCAGTAGCGCTGCTGGAAGACCACGATCAGCGCGGGGGCGTCGGTGAGATGGGGCTTCACCTCGTCCGTGCCCAGCGGGCGCAGCGCGGCCAGCCACTCCTCGCCGAGCCGCCCGTCGTAGGAGACCCGTTCCTCCTCCTCGGCGGCCTCCCGGATGCGCCGCCGTATCCCGGGGTCGTTCACCAGGGCGAAGGTCCAGGGCTGCTGATGGGCGCCGGAGGGGGCGGTGGCGGCGCAGGCGATGGCGTCCCGGACCACCTGGAGCGGCACCGGGTCCGGGGCGAACTGCCGTACCGTACGCCGTTCGTCCATCCGGGTCCGCAACTCGGCGGCGCGGGAGAGGGAGTCGGCGGGGGCGATCCGGGCCGGCCGGTAGGGGACGGGCCGGTAGGGGTCGCCGTGGGTGGGGGTCCAGGGGCGTGTCTCCGAGGCGGTCATGGGGCGAGTGTGCCCGGCGATACGTGTACGCGACAGGGGGCGCCGGTGAGGTCCGGCGCCCCGCTCCCGTGCCGGACCGCCCCCCCCGGGTCCGGTCCGGTTCAGCCCGGTGGCAGCTCCGCGGCGGTGGGGTACGACTCCTGGGCCCCCTTGCGGGTCACGGCGGCGGCCCCCACCCTGGCCGCGTACCCGGCGGCCGTCGGCAGCTCGTCGCCCCGCCCCAGCCGCCAGGCCAGGGCCGCGGTGAAGGCGTCGCCCGCGCCCGTGGTGTCGACCGCCGTGACCGGGACGGCCGCGATCCGCGCCACCACCCCCGTACGGCCGTCCGCGGTCACCGCCCCGGCCGCGCCGAGGGTGATCACCACCGAGCGGGGGCCCAGGGCGAGCAGCGCCAGGGCCCGTTCCCCGGGGGAGTCCCCGGCGCCGTGGCCGAGGAGCACCCGGGCCTCGTGCTCATTGACGACCAGCGGATCGCAGGCGGCCAGCACCTCGGTGGGGACCGGCCCGGCGGGGGAGGGGTTGAGGACGAATCGGCCCGCCCCGTCCCGTACCCGGACCGTCTCCACCACCGTCGCCACCGGGATCTCCAGCTGGGCGGAGACCACCGCCGCCGCCCGTACCAGCCGTGCGGCGGCCCGGACATCGGCCGGGGTCAGCAGCGCGTTGGCGCCCGGGGAGACCACGATGCTGTTGTCGCCCGAGGGGTCCACGGTGATCAGTGCGACGCCGGTGGGGGCGCCGCCGGTCCGTACGGCCTCCACCGAGACCCCGGCCGCGCGCTGGGCGTCCAGCAGCAGCCGGCCGTGGGCGTCGTCGCCGACCCGGGCGAGCAGGGCCGTACGGGCGCCGAGCCGGGCCGCCGCGACGGCCTGGTTGCCGCCCTTGCCGCCGGGGTGGACGGCGAGATCGGAGCCGGACACCGTTTCACCCGGGCCGGGTCTGCGCTCCACCTCCACCACCAGATCGGCGTTGGCCGATCCCACCACCAGCAGGTCGTATCGGTCGTCGTTCCGGTCCATCCGCACCTTCCGCGCCGTCTCGTCGGTCCTGCCCGTCGGGGAAACGATGACACCGCATCAGGTGCGGTGGGGTCCGCTCGGGGTGGGGCCAACCGGGTGACGGGGGTTTCCAGGAAGCAAGCGACCGCTTAGTATGCGGCGGCGGGGCGGTACCGGCGACGGCGGGTGGAGGTCCAGGATGCGGGCATGGCGTGTGCACAGCACGGGCGAACCGGGTGTGGCGATGCGGCTGGAGGAGGTGGACCGGCCGGTGCCGGGACCGGGACAGCTCCTGGTCCGGGTCCGCGCCGCGAACATCAACTTCCCCGACGCGCTGCTCTGCCGGGGGCAGTACCAGATACGGCCGCCGCTGCCCTTCACCCCGGGTGTGGAGCTGTGCGGTGAGACGCCCGACGGCCGCCGGATCATCGGCACCCCGGCCCTGCCGCACGGCGGACTCGCCGAATACGCCCTGGTCGACGCGGCGGGCGCCCTGCCCGCGCCCGGCTCCCTGGACGACGCGGAGGCCGCCGCCCTGCATATCGGCTACCAGACGGGCTGGTTCGCCCTGCACCGGCGGGCCCGGCTGGCGGCGGGGGAGACCCTGCTGGTGCACGCCGCCGCCGGCGGGGTCGGCAGCGCCGCCGTCCAATTGGGCCGGGCCGCGGGCGCCCGGGTCATCGGGGTCGTCTCCGGCGCCCACAAGGCCCAAACGGCCCGGGAGTTGGGCTGTGACCTGGTCGTGGACCGGAGTGCCGAGGATGTGGTGGCGATCGTCAAGGAGGCGACGGCGGGCCGTGGTGTGGATGTGGTGTACGACCCGGTGGGCGGCGAGGCCCACACCCAGTCGGCGAAGTGCGTGGCCTTCGAGGGCCGGATCCTGGTCGTCGGCTTCGCGAGCGGGACCGTCCCGGCACCCGCCCTCAACCACGCCCTGCTGAAGAACTACGGCATCCTCGGCGTGCACTGGGGGCTGTATGTCCAGAAGGACCCGGAGGCGGTCCGCGACTGCCATGCCCGGCTCACCGAGCTGGCCGCACAGGGCGCGATCAAGCCCCTGATCAGCGAGCGGATCCCGCTGGAGGGCGCGGCCGACGCGGTCCAGCGGGTCGCCGACGGCACCACGACCGGCCGGCTCACCGTCCTCCCCTGAGGCATGTCCCCTGAGGCGCGTCCCCTGAGGCACCTCCCCTGAGACACCGCCCCCGGGCCGCTGCCCCCGGGCGGCTTCCCCCGATGCGCCACCCCGAACCGGAAGGAGCACCCCCGATGGCCGACGCCGCCGAACTGCGCGCCCGTACCCGGGATCTGCTCACCGCCCATCCCCCCGCCGGCATGGACCGGACCGCCTTCCTCCGCGCCCGCTTCGACGCCGGACTCGCCTGGGTCCACTACCCCCGGGGGCTCGGCGGGCTGGACGCGCCCCGCGCCCTCCAGTCCGTCGTGGACACGGAACTCGCCGCCGCCGGGGCCCCCGACAACGACCCCCGCCGGATCGGCATCGGCCTCGGCATGGCCGCCCCCACCCTGCTCGCCCATGGCTCCGACGAGGTGAAGCACCGCTTTCTGCGCCCCCTGTGGGTCGGGGACGAGGTGTGGTGCCAGCTCTTCAGCGAACCCGGCGCCGGCTCCGACCTCGCCGCGCTCGCCACCCGCGCGGTCCGGGACGGCGACGACTGGATCGTCACCGGCCAGAAGGTATGGACCTCCAGCGCCCACACCGCCCGCTGGGCCATCCTGCTCGCCCGTACCGATCCCGGCCTCCCCAAGCACCAGGGCATCACCTACTTCGTCTGCGACATGACCGACCCCGGTGTCGAGGTCCGGCCCCTGCGCCAGATCACCGGCGAGGCGGAGTTCAACGAGGTCTTCCTGACCGGGGTACGGATCCCCGACCGGCACCGGCTCGGCGCCGTCGGCGAGGGCTGGCGGGTCGCCCGGACCACCCTGATGAACGAACGGGTCTCCATCGGCGGCCGGCGGCAGCCCCGCGAGGGCGGGATGCTCGGACCGGTCTGCCGCACCTGGCGCGAGCGGCCCGAGCTGCGCACCCACGATCTCCATCAGCGGCTGCTGGCCCTCTGGGTGGAGGCCGAGGCGGCCCGGCTCGCGGGCGAACGGCTGGCCCAGGGACTCGCCGCCGGGATGCCGGGCCCCGAGGGCAGTGCGATGAAGCTCTTCTTCGCCCGGCTCCACCAGGAGATCAGCGCCCTGGAGGTGGAGCTGCTCGGCACCGAGGGGCTGCTCTACGACGACTGGACCCTGCGCCGCCCCGAGCTGGTCGACTTCACCGGCCGGGAGGCGGGCTACCGCTATCTCCGGGCCAAGGGGAACTCCATCGAGGGCGGCACCAGCGAGGTGCTGCTCAACATCATCGCCGAGCGGGTCCTCGGACTGCCGTCCGAACCGCGCGACGACAAGGACATCGCCTGGAAGGACCTCGCCCGATGACCCCGAGCCACACCCCCGACACCCCCGGCGCCGTCACCATCACGGTCACCGCCCCGGACCCCTCCCCGGTCCCCGCCGCCGTCCCCCGTGACCTCCTCTGCTCCGACGCCGAGGAGGAGCTGCGCGCCGCCGTCCGCGCCCTGCTCACCGACCGGGCCGACACCGCCGCCCTGCTGGCCCGCGCCGAGTCGGGCGACCCCTACGACCCCGCCGTGTGGACCGTCCTCGCCCGGGACATCGGCGCGGCCGGCCTCCTCGTCCCGGAGGAGTACGGCGGCCAGGGCGCGAGCCACCGCGAGGCCGCCGTCGTCCTGGAGGAGCTGGGCCGGGCGATGACCCCCGCGCCGTATCTCACCGGCTCCGTCATCGCCACCGAGACCCTGCTCGCCCTCGGCCCGGACCGCCCCGGTGTCGGCACGCTCCTCGGCGCTCTCGCCGCCGGGGAGCGGACCGCCGTCCTCGCCGTCCCCTTCGCGGCCTCGCCCTATGTCCCGGTGCCCGCCGGCGGCCCCGTGCCCGGTGTCGCGGACGCGCTCCGGGCCGATGTCCTCCTGGTGCCCCGCGAGGACGGGCTGTACGCGGTGGAGCGCGCCGATGCCGCCGTCACCCCGCTGACCGCCCTCGACCTCACCCGCCCCCTGGCCGTGGTCGACGCCACCGGGGCTCCCGGAACCCTCCTCGGCGACCGCCCCGCCACCGACGCCGCCGTCCGCCGGGGGCTGCTCACGGGCGCCGGGCTGCTCGCCTCCGAACAGCTCGGGGTGGCCGAATGGTGTCTGGAGGAGGCCGTCCGCCACACCCGGGGGCGCCACCAGTTCAACCGCCCCGTCGGCTCCTTCCAGGCGCTCAAGCACCGGATGGCCCAGCTCTGGCTCGGTGTGGTCTCGGCCCGTGCCGTCGCCCGGGACGCGGCGGCGGCCCTCGCCTCCGGCGGCCCGCACACCGGCACCAGCACCGACACCGGCACCGGCACCGGCACGGGTGCCGACATCGACACCGCCGTCGCCGTGGCCCAGGCGCACACCGCGGCGGTCGCCGTGCGCACCGCCGAGGAGTGTGTCCAGCTGCACGCCGGTATCGGGATGACCTGGGAGCACCCCGTACACCTCTATCTCAAGCGGGCCAAGTCCACGGAAATCGCTCTGGGTACCCCCGGCGCCCACCGTCAGGCCCTCGCCTCCCTCGTCGGCCTGCCCGCCCCCGGGGCCACCTCCTGACCCTCCCGGCTCCCCCGTGGCAGCGGCCTGACCGTGGCCCGTCCCCACCGGAAAACCCCAGCTCGGACCGGTGTATCACCCGTACTTTCTGTGCGGTTTAATTGCAAGCTGTTCGCAAAAACAGCTGATTATCCGTAGGGGTGTGGGAGCAGTGCCTTCCCGTTCGAACCGATCGCGCCGTACCGTCCGCGGCCTCGCCGCCCTGGGCACGGCCAGCGCGCTGACCGTGACCGCAGCGGCCTGCTCCAACCCCGAAGGCGGCTCCGGCGGGAAAAACGCGGCCACCTCCGCCGTCGTCGGTATCGCCTATGAGCCGGAGACCCTCAGCCCGCTGCTCGGCTACGGCAAGGACGGCAACTCCAAGATCTTCGACGGGCTGCTCGCCCTCGACGCCGAGATGCGGCTGACGCCCGCCCTCGCCGCCGAACTCCCCAAGGTCACCGACGGCGGACTGACCTACACCTACAAGCTCCGCCAGGGCGTGAAGTTCAGCGACGGCAAGCCGTTCTCCGCCAAGGACGTGGTCTTCACCTACCGCACCGTCCTGGACAAGGACACCAACAACCCCTCCCGTACCGAACTGGACGCGATCAAGGAGGTCAGGGCCGTCGGGGACGACACCGTCGTCTTCACCCTGAAGTACCCCTACGCCCCCTTCGACCGGCGCACCGTCCTCCCCATCGTCCCCGAGCACATCGCCGGGAAGCAGGATGTGAACACCGGGCCGTTCACCACCAAGCCGATCGGCACCGGCCCGTACCTCCTCACCGGCTGGTCCAAGGGCGAGAAGATCAGCTTCAAGGCCAACCCGGGCTACTGGGGCGGCAGGCCCGCCGTGGAGAAGTTCACCATGGCGATCGTCAAGGACGACGACGTCCGGGCCACCCGGCTGCGCTCCGGGGACCTCGACGGCGCCATCCTGCCGCCCAACCTCGCCCAGGGCTTCGCCGGCGACAAGGGGAAGAAGACCCACACCGCCAAGACCTACGACTACCGCACGGTGACCCTGCCGACCCCCAACAAGGTCGCCGGGGACACCGCCGTCCGCCGCGCCCTCGACCTCGCCGTCGACCGGGGCACCATGGTCGACAAGATCCTCGAAGGCGCCGGCAAGCCCGCCTACGGGCCCGTCCCCACCGACAGCGAGTGGTTCGCCGAGGGCACCGAGCGCGCCCATGACCTCGACGCCGCCAAGAAGATCCTGGACGAGGCGGGCTGGAAGCCCGGCAAGGACGGGGTCCGCTCCAAGGACGGCGTCCGCGCCGAGTTCCCGCTCTGGTACCTCTCCGGCGACCGGCTCCGCCAGGACCACGCGCTCGCCTACGCCTCCGACGCCAAGAAGGCCGGGATCTCCATCAAGACCCAGGCCGGCACCTGGGAGGTCATCGAGCCCCGGATGAAGCAGGACGCGGTCCTCGCCGGCGGCGGCTCGCCCGGCGACCCCGACTTCGACCAGTACCTCCTGCTGACCTCGTCCCTCGCGGGCGACGGCTTCAACAACATGGCCTGGTACGACAACAAGGCCGTGGACAAGGCCCTGGTCGAGGGGCGCGAGAGCGGCGACCGGAAGGTCCGCGGCCAGGCGTACGACACCGTCCAGCGCGAACTGGTCAAGAACCCCGGCTACACCTTCCTCACCCACATCGACCACCTCTATGTCGTCAACGACGACTGGACCGGTCTGAGCACCCAGGTCGAGCCGCACGACCACGGCCTCGCCAACGGCCCGTGGTGGAACATCCAGGACTGGAAGCCCAAGAAGTGACCACCGGCCTCCGTACGGAGAAGGCGGCGGGCCGCCGTCTCCCCTGGGGGCCCATGGCACGGCTGGTGGGACGGCGGACCCTGTTCGCCGTCCCCGTCCTGCTGACGGTGACCTTCGGCGTCTTCGCCGTCGCCGACGCCTCCCCCTTCGACCCCGTCAAGGCGTACACCGGCGGTGCCGGACTGACCGCCTCCCAGGAGAACCTGGACCAGATCCGCGCCAACCTCGGTGTCGACCGGCCCCTGGTCACCCGCTGGTGGGAGTGGCTCACCGCGGCCGTCCAGGGCGACCTGGGCGACTCCACGGCCCTGCGCCAGCCCGTCGCCGAGGTGATCGCCGAACGGCTCGGCTGGTCCGTCCTGCTCGCCGCCACCGCCTTCGCCGTCGCCATCGCGCTCGGCACCGTGCTCGGTGTGCTGGCCGCCCGGCGCCGGGGCGGCTGGCTCGACCGCGCCGCCGGCTCCGCCGCCTACACCCTCGAAGCCGCCCCCGCCTTCTGGCTCGGGCTCCTCGCCATCTGGTTCTTCTCCCTGGAACTGGGCGTCCTGCCCGCCGGCGGACTCACCGACACCGACAGCGATGTCATCACCGCCGGACAGGTCGCCGAACATCTGATCCTGCCCGCCGCCGTCCTCGGGATCACCCAGCTGCCCTGGTTCTTCCTCTTCGTCCGCCAGGGCGTGGGCGACGCCCTGGACGAGGACCCCGTCCGCGGCGCCCGCGCCCGGGGACTGAGCGAACGGACCGTCCTGCTCGGCCACGCGCTGCGCTCCGGACTCCTCCCGGTGCTCACCCTGATCGGCTCCCGGGTCCCCGAACTGATCACCGGAGCCCTGCTCATCGAGACCGTCTTCAGCTGGCCCGGGATCGCCGGCGCCACCGTCGAGGCGGCCCTCGCCGCCGACTTCGCGCTGCTCGCCGCGCTCACCGTGCTCGCCACCGCCGCCGTCCTCGCCGGGAATCTGCTCTCCGATCTGCTGTACGGACTCGCCGACCCGAGAGTGGGCTTCGATGGCTGACACCGCACCCCGGTGGCGCTCCCAGGGCCGCACCCGGCGCTCCACCCGTACCGTACGGATCTCGGTCTCCGCGGTGATCGTCGCCGCCGCCGTCCTCGCCGTGCTGCTGGTCCCCCCGCTGGTCCAGCTGGACGAGCAGGCCGTCGACCTCTCGCAGAAGCTTCGGCCGCCGTCCTGGGAACACCCCTTCGGCACCGACGACGTCGGCCGCGACCTGCTGCTGCGCTGCATCTACGGACTACGGGTCTCCCTCCTGGTCGGCGTGGTCGCGGCGCTGGTCGCCACCGTCGTCGGCACCGTCGTGGGAGCGCTCGCCGCCGCCCTCGGCGGCTGGACCGACCGGGTCGTCATGCGGCTCGTCGACACCTTCTCCTCCGTACCCCATCTGCTCCTCGGCATCTTCGTCGTGGCGATGTTCCGCCCCGGGGTCTGGCCGGTCATCGCCTCCGTAGCGGTCACCCACTGGCTCTCCACCGCCCGGATCGTCCGCTCCGAGGTCCTGTCGCTGCGCTCCCGGCCCTATGTCGACGCCGCGATCTCCGGCGGGGCCTCCCGCTGGCGGGTCACCGCCCGCCATCTCGTCCCTGGCGTACTGCCGCAGGCGGGCCTCGCCGCCGTCCTGATGGTGCCCCACGCCATCTGGCACGAGTCCGCGCTCTCCTTCCTCGGCCTCGGCCTCCCCAGCCACCAGGCCAGCCTCGGCAATCTGGTGCAGAGCGCCCGCAGCTCGCTGCTGGCCGGCGACTGGTGGCCCACCCTCTTCCCCGGGCTCTTCCTCATCCTCCCCACCCTCGCCATCGCCGGACTCGCCGGCGCCTGGCGCGAGCGGATCAACCCCCGGCGCCGATCGGAGCTGATGCTGTGAGCACCGCCGTCCTGTCGGTACGCGATCTCTCCGTACGGTTCCGGATGCGCGGCGGGCGCCATGTCGCCGCCGTCTCCTCGGCCACCTTCGACCTGGCGGCGGGGGAGTGCCTGGCCCTCATCGGCGAGAGCGGCTGCGGAAAGTCCGTCCTCGCCTCCGCCCTGCTCGGGCTGCTCCCCGGCAACGCGCAGACCGCCGGGACCGCCACCGTCGACGGGGTGGAACTCCTCGCCGCCGGGGAACGCGTCCTCGCCCGCACGGTACGGGGGCGGCGCGTCGGACTCGTACCGCAGAGCCCCGCCGCCCATCTCACCCCCGTCCGCACGGTCCGCGCCCATCTGGAGGAGACCGTCCGGGAGCTGACCGCCACCCCGCGCCGCGAGGTGCGGGCCGCCGCGGTCACCGCCGCCGAGCGGGCCGCCTTCCCCGCGAGCCATCTCGACCGCTA
Organism: Streptomyces sp. NPDC000594; assembly: GCF_040299965.1. Lineage (NCBI taxonomy): Bacteria > Bacillati > Actinomycetota > Actinomycetes > Kitasatosporales > Streptomycetaceae > Streptomyces > Streptomyces sp. NPDC000594. The sequence continues at coordinate 27,369 of NZ_JBEPCY010000011.1, forward strand.
CCCCCATGAACTCTCCGGCGGCCTCGCCCAGCGGGCCGCCACCGCCCTCGCCCTCATCGGGGACGCGCCCCTGCTCCTCGCCGACGAGCCGACCACCGGGCTCGACCGCGACCTGGTCGACCACACCGCCGACGAGCTGCGCCGCCACGCCGACGACGGCCGGGCGCTGCTGATGATCACCCATGATCTGGTGGCGGCGGAGCGGATCGCCGACCGGGTCGCGGTGATGTACGCGGGACGCATCGTCGAGATCGCCGACGCCGGAGCGTTCTTCGGCGAGCCGGGCCCCCGCCACCCCTACGCCCGGGGGCTGCTCGCCGCCCTGCCCGAGCGCGACTTCACCCCCGTACCGGGACAGCCGCCGGAGCTGGGCGACCTGCCGCCCGGCTGCGCCTTCGCCGCGCGCTGCGCCGCCGCCACCGACCGCTGCGGCGACCGCCCGGAGTTCACCGACGGGCTGGCCTGCCACCATCCGGCCACCGGCGCCGCGCCGGCGGCCACCACCCGCCGCGAGGCCACCGCGGGCCAGGGGAGCAACCGTGCTTGAACTCGACACGATCACCGCCGGATACGACCGTCTCGACCCGGTGGTCCGCGACTTCTCCCTCCGCCTGGAGGCCGGTGAGGCGGTCGGACTCCTCGGCCCCAGCGGCTGCGGCAAGTCGACCGTCGCCCGGGTGGCGGCGCTGCTGCACCGCCCGTACCGGGGCAGGGTCGTCATCGACGGCGAACCCGCCACCGGCTGGCGGTACGGCGCCCCCCGCGCCCAGCGCACCGCCTTCGGTGTCGTCTTCCAGCAGCCGAGGATGTCCGCCGACCCCCGGCTGCCGCTGCGCGATCTGATCGCCGAGCCGCTGCGGGCGGGCCGCCGGGCCGCCGAGGCCCCCGCCCGCGTCGCCGAACTGGCCGAGGCGGTCGGCCTGACGCCGGAACTCCTCACCCGGCGCCCCCACGAGGTCAGCGACGGCCAGCTGCAACGGGCCTGTCTGGCCCGGGCGCTGGTGCTGCGCCCGCGCTGGCTGATCTGCGACGAGATGACGGCCATGCTGGACGCCTCGACCACCGCCGCCCTGGTCGCGGTGGTCGAGGAGTACCGCCGCACCGAGCGCGCGGGCCTGCTCGCCGTCTCCCACGACCGGGTCCTCCTGGACCGCTGGACCGACCGCACGGTCCACTGGTCCGAGACCACCCCGGCAGCCTGACCCCAGCCCCAGCCCCAGCCCCCGCCCCGGCCCCCGCCCGGCTGCCGCGCCGCCGCCCCGGGGCGCTCCTCGCGTACGGGCCGGGGCGCCGGAGCGCCGGTTCCACGGGCCGCGTCCACGACCGCCGTGCCGCCGGGAGACGCGGGTGCGGTGGGCACCGCGACGGGAAACGGCCGGACGGTGGCCGGGGTGATGGACGGGAGACGGCCCCTGGCCGACTCCCGCTCTCCCGCTCACCCCGGCGCACGCCGGATACTCGGGTGTCCCTCGCGTTCCCCCGAGCCCGGAGGTCCCGCCGTGTCGCCCACCCGCCGCAGAGCCGTCGCCACCCTCACCGCCGCACTGGCGGGCGCCGCCGCCGTCCCGGTCGCCGCGTCCACCGCCCACGCGGCCGGACGGACCACCGCCGGGGCCCGGCCGCTGCGCCGGGCCCACGCGCACAACGACTATCTGCACCCCCGGCCCCTGGCCGACGCCCTCTCCCATGGCTTCACCAGCCTGGAGGCCGACATCTTCCTGGTACGGGGCGAGCTGCTGGTCGCCCACACCCCTGCCGAGCTGGATCCCTCCCGGACCCTGCGCTCGCTCTACCTCGAACCGCTGCTCGCCCTGGTGCGGAGGAACCACGGCCGTGTGTACCCGGGCCACCACCGCCCGGTGCAGCTGCTGATCGACATCAAGGCGGACGGTGTCGCCTGCTACCGGGAGCTGGACCGCCAGCTCCGCGCGTACCGCCGGATGCTCACCGCGTACCACCGGGGCTCGGTGCGCCCGCGCGCGGTCACCGCGGTGGTCTCCGGCGACCGGGCGGCCCGCGCCCCCATGGCGGCGCAGTACAGCCGGTACGCGTTCTACGACGGGCGGCTGGACGATCTGCCCACCGGGGTGCCCGCCTCCTTCATCCCCCTGGTCTCCAGCAACTGGAACCAGAGCTTCGGCTGGCAGGGCGCGGGCCCCTTCCCCGAGGCCGAACGCCGGCGGCTGCACACCCTCGCCGCCACCGCCCACGCCGACCGGCGCCGCATCCGCTTCTGGGCCACCCCGGACCTCCCGGGGCCCGCCCGGGAAGCGGTCTGGCGGGAGCTGCTCGCCGCCCGGGTCGACCATCTCAACTCCGATGATCTGCCCGGTCTGGAACGCTTCCTGCGCACCCACCGCCCTCCGGCCCCGGCCGCCGCGACCCGGGCCGCTCCGGCGCTCTGAGCGGCCGGGGTACCCAACCACCCGTACGGCGGACATGTCGGGCGTACGGCCGTGGCGCTCCCTGCGTCAGACTACGGCCGAATGCCAGTGAATCCGGCATGTCTGCCCGGGTGGTGAAGGAGACCGGCCATGGCTATTTCGATCTCGGTGGTCCTGCTGATGCTGGTCCTGGCGGTGATCTTCATGCGCAGCAGCGGGCTGAAATTCAGCCATGCACTCGTCTGCGCCCTGCTGGGCTTCTTCCTCGCGGGCACCAGCATGGCGCCCTCCATCCACGAGGGGGTCGCGGCCACCGCGGAGGTCGTGGGCGATCTGAGCCCCTGAGCCACCGCGAGCCGCGCCGGTACCGGCCGCAGGGGAGACCGGGATCAGCCGCCGGCGAGATACGAACGGATCAGAAAGCGCACACCCTCCGGCGCCTCCAGCGAGAAACCGCTGCCCCGCCCCTCGACCACATCCACCACCAGCCGGGTGTGGCTCCACAGCTCGTACTGCGCCGCCGACATCCAGAAGCCCACGCCCTCCGGCACCCCCGGCACCCGCAGCTCGGCCAGGAGCACATCGGAGCCCCCGGTGCGGAACTCGCCCCGCGGGTAGCACATGGGCGCGCTGCCGTCGCAGCAGCCGCCGGACTGGTGGAACATCAGCGGACCGTGGTCCGTCCGCAGCCGCCGCACCAGCTCGGCCGCCGCTTCGGTCAGTTCCACCCGGGAGGAGTCGGACATGGGGCCAGTCAACCAGCCGCCGCGTTGCGACCCCGTTGCATCACCTGTGCGTCAATCGGCCGCACCGGCCCTTCGACACGGCCGGTCCGGAGATGATTGCGTGGACCCCGCGGCGGGGTGGTCCGCCGCTGCCGACACACGCGGTACGCGACGACAGGAAAGGGAACCCTCATGCCTCTGGAAGGCGAGTACGAGCCCAGTCCGGCGCAGTGGGTACGGGATCAGGTCGAGCTGTACGAGGGCTCCGGCGGTACGGAGGGCACCACGCTCCGGGGGATGCCGGTGGTGATCCTGACCACCGTCGGTGCCCGGACCGGGCGGATCCGCAAGTCCCCGCTGATGCGGGTGGAGCACGACGGGCGGTACGCCATCGTCGCCTCGTCGGGCGGTGCCGCCAAGCACCCGGTCTGGTACCACAATGTGGCCGCCGACCCCCGTGTGGTCCTCCAGGACGGCCCCGAGCGCCAGGACATGGTGGCGCGCGAGCTGAGCGGCGAGGAGAAGGCCGTGTGGTGGGACCGGGCCGTCGAGGCCTACCCGGACTACGCCGACTACCAGAAGAAGACCGACCGGGTGATCCCGGTCTTCATCCTGGAACCCGCCCTCCGGGCCCACTGAGACCCGCCCCCCGGGGTCCCGGCGCGGTGCTCACGCGCACCGGGGCCCCGGAGCGGCGCCGACTCCGCTCCGGGGCCGCGCGATGCGGGGTGGTCGCCCAGTGAACACCCCGTCACGTTGCGAGCGGGTTGCGGTCCGGCACGATCACCGCGCGATCGTGGGCGGTTCCCCGCGCCCCGGGCGTGCGGGATCATCCGCGCGCCGACGGCAGCGGTCTTTGCGCCAACGGACACCGCTCCGGACGCCAAACCTCCCGCCCGGACGACTGGCCGGGGAGCACACCGGGTACGAGGCTCACGTCCCTTCCGTCACCGCGTGTTCCACCGAGCGTCCGGAGGCACGGGTGAACCCTCTGACCCTGCGGCAACAGTTCCTCGCACTGGAGCGCGGCGACCGGGTCGACCACCGGCGGGTGGAGGAGGTCTTCGACGCCTGCGGCCCGGTGGAGTACGACCTGCTGATGGGCGCCTGGCGCGGCACCCCCTTCCGGACCGGGCACACCGCCGTGGCACAGCTCGACACCATGAACTGGTACGGCAAGTCCTTCCGCTCCCGCTGGGACGTCTCCCCGGTGACCACCCGCGACGGTACGGGGAAGGTCGAGGAGAGCGCCGAGTACGGCGGGGCGGGCCTGTGGCGGGTGGAGTTCCGGGGCGTGGTCTCCGCCGCGATGGTGTACGACCGGCTCCCCGTCGTGGACCACTTCCGCCGGCTGGACGACGACACCCTCATCGGCGCCATGGACGGCGGCCCCGACATCCTCGACGACGGACGCCATCTCTACTTCTCCCTGCGCAGGGAGTGAGCCATGACCTCGACCGCCCCGTACGGCACCTCCTCCGCACCGTCGTCCGGGACCCTCGCGGAGATCCGCCGCGCCTGCCGGGCCGCCGCCGGACACCGCCGCGCCGAACAGCACGCCGACGGCTCCTGGGCCGCCGACCCCGACCCCCGGATCACCGAGACCGCCCTGGTCTGCCATGCCCTGGCCCGCCCCGCGGACGCCGGTGACCGGGCAGCGGCCCACGCCGTCCGCCGCGCCCGCGTCTGGCTGCGCGATGCCGCCCCCCAGCGCCACGACCCCGCCGTCCGGCTGCTGGAGGCCCTGCTGCGCTCCTTCGCCCTCGGCGAACCGGAGGCCGCCAGGGCCGATCTCCGCGCGGGCCACCGGACCGCGCCCCCCGCCCGCGCCCGTCTGCTCCGCGCGGTGGCCCTGACCGCCCCCGCACCCGCCGACCCCACCGGTGACGGCCTCGCGGCCGCTACCGCCGCCGCCCGGCTGAGCGCCGAGGCCGACCGCGTCGGCAAGCCCTGGACCCGCGCCGAGATACTCGCCGAACTCGCCCTGGTCCAGCGGGCGGCGGGCCGCACCGCCGACGCCTCGGCCACCCTCGTACCGCTCCTGGCGGAACAGCGCCCCGACGGCTCGTTCCACTCCCTCGTCCTCACCACCGCCCTCGCCTTCCTCGCCCTGGACACCGTCGCCCCCGGCACACCCCCCTGGGACCGGGCCCGCGCCTTCCTGCTCACGGCGCAACGGCCCGACGGCACCTGGCGGTTCTGCACCACCCGGATCTGGGACACCGCCCTGACCGTACGGTCCTTCCGGTCCGTCCCCGCCTTCGACGCCGGCTGTCTCGGCCCCGCCCTCGACCGGCTGCGCGCCGCCCAGAACCCCGACGGTGGCTGGCCCTGCCGCCCCGGACTCGCCTCCGACTACGACACCACCGCCGCCGCCCTGATCGCCCTCGCCGACGGGGCGCCCACCGCCCCCCGGACCTTCCCCACCGCCCCGGCCGGCGACACCGTCCTGCGCGGACTCGCCTTTCTGCGCGCCGGGCAGAACGCCACCGGGCTCTGGCCCACCTGGCAGTCCGCCGTCGACCCCCCGGCCCAGGACGTGGTCGCCCATGTCCTGACCGCCCTCCGGCTCCACCGGGGACGGCACCGGATCGACCACCGCCCCGCCCGCAGCTGGCTCGCCGCCCAGTGGCACACCGACCGCCGGTGGACCGCCGACTGGTACCGGGGAGTGCCCTACGCCACCGCCGAGGCCGCCTCGGCCCTCCCCGGCCATGAGACCGCCCGGCGCGCCGCCGACCGGCTGGTGACCCTGCGCAACCCCGACGGCGGCTGGTCCGCAGAGCCCGGCGAACCGAGCACCCCCGGCCCCACCGGACTCGCCCTCACCGCCCTGGGCGCCGCCGGCCACCCCGCGGCCCACCCCGCCGACCCCGCCGTCCGGCTGCTGCTCACCACCCAGCGCCCCGACGGCAGCTGGCCCGGCACCCCGGAGATGTACGGCCCGCGCCCGCTGCTCACCCACTACCACCCGCATACCCAGGCCTTCGCCGCTGGCGGGCTGCGCGCGGTGCTGGAGACGGCGGACGGCCCCGGCGGCGCCCGGTGAGCCGGGAACCGCGCCTCCCCACCGCCCCCGGCGGGGTGCCCCTGCTCGGCCATGTCCCCCGGCTGCGCCGTGACCCCCTGGCCTATCTGCGGACCCTCCGCGACACCGGCGACCTCGTCACCCTGCGCCTCGGGCCCCGCCGCGCCGTCCTCGTCACCAGCCCGGAACTCGTCCGCAGGGTCCTGGTCACCGACGCCCGCTCCTTCGACAAGGGCGCGATGTTCGACGACCTCCGGCTGCGGATGGGGAACGGGCTCGTCGTCTCGGACGGGGAGTTCCACCGGCGCCAGCGGCGGATGGCCCAACCCGCCTTCCACCCCGACCGCGTCGACCACTATGTCCGGGCCATGACCCACCGCACCGGTGAGCGCATCGCCCACTGGCGCCCCCACACCCCCCTCGACCTCACCGGGGAACTCGACGAACTCGCCCTGGACATCCTCCTCGACACCCTCATCGCCCCGGCCGGCACGGCACTCGGCGAAGCCGGCGCACCGGGCACCCTCCGCGCCGAGCCCCCCGACCCCGCCCGCACCGCCCTGCGGGCCGCCGCCGGAGCGTGGCTCACCGTCAAGAGCGGCGCCCTGCGCCGCACCCTCTCCCCGCTGGCCGCCTGGCGCGCCCGGCTGCGCCCGGCGGCCCCACGGCCCGCCGCCGACGAACGCCCCGCCGAGCTGCGCCGCCTGCTCGCCGGAGAGATCGACCGCTGCCGGGCGGCCGGCACCGACCGGGGCGATCTCCTCTCGGCCCTGGTCGCGGCCCGCACCCCGGACGGCGCCACCGCCATGACCGACACCGAGATCGGCGATGAACTGCTCACCCTCCTCGTCGCCGGGACCGGCACCGTGAGCGCCGCGCTCGCCTGGACCTTCACCGAGATCGCCCGCCACCCCGAGGCGGCGCGAGCGCTGGAGGAGGAGGCCGACGCGGTCCTCGGCGGCCGCGCGGCCACCGCCGCCGACCTGCCCCGTCTCCGGCGCACCGAACGGTTCCTCCGCGAGGTGCTGCGCTGTCACGCCGTCTGGCTGCTGATGCGCCGCACCGTCACCACCGTCCGGCTCGGCGGGGTCACCCTCCCCCCGGGCACCGAGGTCCTGCTCAGCCCGCACGCCCTCCACCACGACCCGGACCACTTCGCCGAACCCGACCGCTTCGACCCCGAACGCTGGCGCACGGCACCGCCGGGGCGCGGATCGCGCCATGCCTACCTCCCCTTCGGCGCGGGCAACCGCCAGTGCGCCGGGGACGGTTACGCCTGGGCCGAGATGGCCGTCGTGGTCGCCACCGTGACGGGCCGCTGGCGGCTGCTCCCCGCCCCCGGCGACCGCCCCCGCCCCCGCGTCGGTACGGTCGTGAGACCCGAGCGGCTGCTGATGACCCCGGTGCCCCGGTGAGCCCTCCGGGGGAGCCGGGCCCGCCGCCCGGCACGGTCCTCGTCAGCGGCGGAGCCTCCGGCATCGGCGCCGCCTGTGTCCGCAGACTCGCCCCCGCCGCCGACGCCACCGTCATCGCCGACACCGACCGCGCCCGCGCCCGGGAGCTGGCCGCCGAACTCGCCGCCGCCGGGCTCCGGACCACCGCCCTGCCGCTCGACGTCCGCGACCCCGACGCCGTCACCGCCCTCTACCGGCTGCTCGCCGCCACCCACCCCCCGGTGGGCACCCTCGTCAACTGCGCCGGGATCAGCGGGCCGAGACGGCCGGTCGGCCAGTACGACCCCGAGGACTTCGACGCCGTGGTCCGCACCAATCTCCTCGGCACCTTCCATATGATGCGCGGCGCCCTGCCCGGGATGCGGACCCGGGGCCGGGGCGTGGTGGTGAACATCGCCTCCGTGGCGGGCGCCCGCGCGGTACGGGGCTACGGCGCCTATGTCGCGGCCAAGCACGGGGTCATCGGGCTGACCCGCACGGCGGCGCGGGAGTACGCGGAGTACGGGGTACGGGTGGTCTCCGTATCGCCCGGCCATATCGCCACGCCGATGCTGGAGGCGCTGCCGCCCGGCACCACCCGGCGGCTGACCGGGGAGACCCCCGCCGGGCGGCTGGGACACCCCGGCGAGGTCGCCGAACTCGTCGCCTTCCTCAGCTCCGAGCGCGCCCGCTACATCACCGGCTCCGACCACCCGGTGGACGGGGGCTGGCTTGGCTGACCCCGGCCGCCCCGCCCCGGAACCCCCCGCCGCCGACCCGGCACCCGGCGGCTCGCCCGAGCTGCTCCGCCACGCCGCCGACGGCTGTGCGCGGGCGCTGCGGCTCGTCCCCGGGGCCCGCCGCTGGACCGAGCGGCACGGGCTGCTCCTGGCCACCGATGTCCTTCCCCAGGTGGCGCTGGCCGCCGTCTTCTGCTGTCCCGCCGCGGACGACGACTCGCTGGCGCTGACCACCCGTACCCTCACCTGGATGTACGCGCTGGACGACCTCAGCGACGACCGGTCGGCCGACGCGCGCGCGGTGGTGGCGACCCTCGGACGCTGCGGCGAGGTGCTGCGCGACGGCGCGCCCCGGGACGCCGGGAGCGGCGACCGGATGGCGGAGGCCCTCGCCGGGCTGTGGGCCGGGGTCCGGGACGGTGGCCCGCCCGCCCTCGCGGAGCTGTGGCGCGCGGAGGCCACCGCCCTGCTCCTCGGGACGCTGCGGGAGCGGGAGTGGGCGGACGGCACCCGGCCCCCGCCGTCCCTGGAGGAGTATCTGGCCACCGGTACGCGGACCATCGGTGTGGCCCTCAAGGTGCTCACCCTCTGGCGGGGCCTGGGGGAGCCGGACCTGATGGACCGGCTCCCCGCTCTGCTGCCGCCGCTCGACCACGCCGCCCGTGCGGTCCGGCTCGCCAACGACCTCAGCGGCCACCACGTCGAACGGGCCCGGGGCATCGTCGACGCGCTGACCCTGGGACTCTCGCGGGACCGGGCCGAGGACGGCGTCCGGCACCAGGTGGCCCGGTGCCGGGACGCGCTGCGGCCCGCCCTCGCCCGGGGCGAGGAGCCGGCCCGGGTGGTCGAACGCGCCGCCCTGTGGTCCCTGCGGCTCTACGACGACCACTACGCCGGACGCGACCCCGGCCGGGACCGGGGCCGTCCGGATCCGGCCTAGCCGCGGGTGGTGGGCCCGCTCTGGCCGGGCGCCCCGGCGGACCCCGCCGGGGCCTCGGTGTGGGCCGTGCCGCGCGGCGGCGCGGGCATGTGGTTGTCCGCGACAGCGGCCCCCGCCGAGCCCATGAGCAGCAGTGCCGCGGTGGTGGTGGCGAGCGCTATACGGTGCCTTCTCATCATGAGGCAACCCCCTTGATCGTTACAGGTGTTCGGTCCGCGGTGGCGCCGTTCCCCGTCGCCGGGGCGGCGGTCCCGCCCGGTCGATGATCCACGGAAGCGGGCGGGGAGAGGAAGGGCGCCACGCGGAGTGTTCGGACATTCGTTCGTGATGGGTGCGGGACAGGGAGCCCCTGGGAAGCACCCGGGTCACCCGGGGCCCACCGGACACCCGGGCCACCCGGATCACCCGGGACGCGCTCCGGGTCAGATGGCGCGGGCCTCCACCACGGAGGGGACCGCGGGCGTCGGCACCACCCGCTCCAGCCGCAGATCCGCCCGTGCGAACAGCGCCGCGAAATCGGCCTCCGTCCGCTCACGGCCCGTCAGCGAGGCCATCATCATCAGATCCATCACCTTGCCCTGGTGCGGCTCGTTCCCCGGCGGCAGCACCGAGTCCACCACCAGCACCCGACCGCCCGGGTTCAGCGCCGCACGGCAGGCGCGCAGGATCAGCGCGCACCGGTCGTCGTCCCAGTCGTGCAGGATCCGCTTGAGCACCAGCACATCCCCCGCCGGCACCGTCTCGAAGAAGTCGCCCTCCGCCGTCTCCCACCGGCCCGCCGGGTCCGCGCCCCCGGGCAGCGGCGTCGCCAGCCGGTGACCCGCCAGCACATGCGCCCGGTCGTAGAGGATTCCCCGCAGGGTCGGCCCCGCCGCCAGCAACTCCGCGAGCAGCCCGCCGTATCCGCCGCCCACATCGACCACCGTGGCCCCCTCCGGGATCCCGCAGGCCGCCGCGACGGGCCGGTTCTCCGCGTCCGAGAGCGAGGCCATGCCCGCGTGGAAGACCGCCGCGGTCCGCTCGTCCCCCGTGAAGTGGTCGAAGAACTCCATCCCGAACAGCGCGTCGAAGGCCGAGCCGCCGTCGGTCAGACATCGGGTCATCTCCCCGGCCGGGAGCCACATCGTCGGATCCGTCACCATCAGCACCCCCGACCGCACACTGACGGGCGCGTCGGTCCGCAGCGCGTCCCCGTCCGCCGTCAGCCCGAAGCGGCCCTCGCCGTCCTCCGTGAACAGCCCCCGTGTCGCCAGCAGCCGCAGCACCCGCCGCAGCCCGTCCGCGTCGGCGCCGGTCGCCGCCGCCAGCTCGCCCGGGGTCCTGGGCCCGTCGCCCAGATGGTCCGCGACCCCGACGGCCGCCGCCGCGCGCAGCGCCGCCGGATAGTAGAACTCCATCGCCTCCCGCAGGATCCGGGCATTGCTCCGCCGCCCCGCCTCGAACGCGTCCGCCGTGTGCGCGCTGTCGCCCATCTGGCCGCCTCCCGTCTGCCGGTGGATCTCCAACCGGCCCAGCATGCCAGCCGCCCCGCCCCGGGCAGTGGGATTCCGCCACTCCGGAAACATCCGTGCCCGGTCTCAGCGCAGACCGCGTCCGGCCGGGCGGTGCGGGCGTACGGCAGGGGCGGCCGGAGGCGCCGGAGCGGCCAGCAGCGGAGCGAGCGCGAGGACCGGGCCCCGGGCCGAGGAGAGGAAGACGGCCACTCCCGCCGCACCCGGATCGGGCACCCCCCGGGCCCGGTCGCCCAGATAGCTGGCCCGCCCCCGCCGGGACGGCAGACCCGCGGTACGCCGTACGCCCTCCCACGCCGCGTCGGCGGCCCGCTCCAGCGCCGGTCCGGCCGGTGCCGACGGGGGAGCCGCCGCGAGCGCGAGAACGGCGGGATGCAGGGCGTCCAGCAGGGTCTTGTCCCCGGGGGCCGCCTCGCCCACCCGGCGGATCGCCGCGAGACCCCGCCCCGCGCCCAGCGCCAGCGCCCGCGCGGTCGGCTCCGGGCCGTCCACCGCCGCCGCGAGTTCCTGGAAGAGCAGCCCGAACAGCGGACCGCTGGTCCCCCCGACCTCGTCGAGGAAGGCGGTCGCCAGTACCCGCAGCGGCGCGCCGGGGGAGACCCGCCCCGCCCCGTCCAGCGCGGCCGTGCAGACGGCGAGTCCCGAACGGAGGTTGGCCCCGAAGTCCCCGTCCCCCGAGAGCTGGTCCAGCGCGGTGAGCTCCGGCTCGCACGCCGTCACCGAGCGCGCGAAGGCCCGTACCCAGCGCCCGGTGAAACCGCCGTCCCCGCTCATGAGGGGCTCCCCTTTCCTGAAGGCTCCTTGTTGCTGAAGGGCTCCTTGCCGTCCTCGCCCCGCCCGCTACCACCGCCAGGCCGGTGTGCTCACCGGCGCGTCGTACAACCCCGTCACCTCGTCGTCCGCGGTGAGCAGGGTGAGACAGAAGCCGCGGGTGTCCAGCGCGGTGACGTAATCGCCCACCATGCTCCGCCGCAGGGTCAGCCCCGCCCCGTCCACCGTCCGGGCCAGCTCGCGCAGGACCGCGTACAGCTCCAGCCGGGTCGCCGCGCCGAGGCCGCTCACCAGGGCGATGAGCGAGCCGTCCGGCGGGGGCGGCAGCGCGGCCAGCAGGGTGGTGGTCATCCGGCCGACCAGGGTGTCCAGCGGCTCCTCGGGAATGCCCCGCCCGGCCCGCTCGCCATGGATGCCCACCCCGTACTCCAGCGTCCCGGGCACCAGTTCGAAGGAGGGGCGGCCGGTCGACGGCGCCGTCGGCGGGGCGGAGGCCACCGCGACACTGCGGCAGCCGGCCGCCAGCCGGGCGCCCAGCTCGGTCAGCTCGTCCAGACCGAGCCCCCGGTCGGCGGCGGCCCCCAGCACCTTCTCCACCAGCACGGTCGCCCCGGTGCCCCGGCGGCCCACCGCCATCGACGGCCCGTCCGACGCGATGTCGTCGTCCACCAGCACCCGGGCACAGGGCACCCGCTCATGGGCCAGCCGCTCCGCCGCGATCCCGAAGTTGATCCGGTCGCCGGTGTAGTTCTTGACGATGTGCAGCACCCCGTCCCGGCGGGCCACCGCCCGCGACGCCTCGAAGATCTGCCGGTTGTGGGGCGAGGCGAAGATCTGCCCGGGACAGGCGGCGTCCAGCATCCCCGCCCCCACGAAACCGGTGTGCAGCGGCTCATGCCCGCACCCGCCGCCGGAGACCACCCCGACCCGCCGCAGCGGCGAGGAGTGCCGGGCCCGCAGATAGCCGTGCTCGGGGTGGTAGGTGACCAGATCCCCATGGGCGCGGGCGAACCCCTCCAGCGCGTCGGCCACCAGTGTGCGCGGGGATCGCGCGAAGTACCTGGCCACGGGCAGCTCCTGGAAAGGCGAGGCCAGCGCCCATGGTCGATACGGACAGTGACCGATCGTTCCGTTCCCCCCAGCCTGCGACCCGGGGGCGCGCCCCGCAATCCGGCCCCGTCCGTCCGGGCGGCCGGCGCACGGCGCCCCGCCCGGACGGAAGCGGTCGGACCGGGCGGGGAGCGGTCAGCGCGGACGGGAAGGGGTCAGAGCGCCACCAGCACCTTGCCCAGCCGTGCGCCCCGGTCCCGGTAGAGACTCGCGTACGCCTCCGGAAGCGCGTCGAACCCCTGGTGCACGGTCTGCTCGTGGACGATCTCCCCCCGGCGGACCGCGCCGCCCACCTCCTCGTGGAGCGCCCGCCAGTTCTGCGGGGTGAACCATTCGAGGGAGAAGATCCCCCGGATCGTGGTCCTCGGGAACATGATCCAGGGCAGCAGCCGGGGCCCCTGGACATCCCCGCCGACCTGGGTCGCCCACTGCCAGCAGACCGCCACCCGGCTGCCCACCGTCAGCTGCGGGAAGACCGCGTCCGTCACCGCGCCGCCGAGATTGTCGAAATAGCGGTCGATCCCGTCCGGTGCGGCGGCCCGCAGCAGCGCCCCCACCGCCTCCGCGCTGTCGCCGTGCCGGTAGGACACCACCGCGTCGAAACCCAGCTCCCGCAGCCGCTCCGCCTTGGCCGCGCTGGAGGTGGTGCCCACCACCCGGGCCCCCGCGCGCCGCGCCAGCTGCCCCACCAGGGAACCGACCGACCCCGACGCACCGCTGATCACCAGCGTCCCGCCGGGCTCCAGCTCCAGGAAGTGCCGCAGCGTCCCCCAGGCCGTCATCCCCGGCCCGCCCAGCACCCCGAGCGCCGTCTCCAGCGGCAGCGTCCCGCCGTACCACTCGGGATCCAGCCGCCGGTACGCCGGGAAGACCATGGGGAAGGTCCCCGTCTTCCAGAGCCTCGGGGTTCCGTCGCTGATCAGATGGGTGCGCCAGCCCCCGAACCCCTGCACCAGATCGCCGGGCCGGTGCGGGGCGAGCGGCCCCGCCTCCAGCACCTCCATGATCGAGTCGGCGCCCATCACCTCCCCCAGCGGGGTGTCCAGCGCGATGCCCTGGAGATACAGGTCGACGGAGACGAAGAGCGTCCGCAGCAGCATCTCGTCCGGCGCGAGATCCACCGTCAGCTCCTCGACCACCTTCCCGTACACCCGGCCGGGGTCGGGAACCCCCCGCATGTGCTCACGGACCACCCAGGACTGCGTCTTCACTCGTCCTCCTTCGGCTCGGTCTCCCCCGGGGAACGGAGGAGCGGTACGGGGCTGTCCGCGCCCACACCCACCGGGACCACCAGATGGGTCGGGGGCGGAGCGCTCTCGTCGATCGACGCGGTGAATTCCTTGCGGTCGTCCCGGCAGACGAACTGGAGGACATGACGGCCCGCCGCCGCCGCCCGGATCAGCCCCCCGGTGGTCGCCCACACCCCGGACTGGTAGAAGTTGGCCAGCCCCGGCACCCCCGGCCCGTACTTCTTGACCAACTCCTCCAGCGTCTCGCCGCTCTCCACGAACGGCTGCCAGCCGAGGACCGTCCCGTCGTAGTTGCCCGTGTACCGCACCTGGGTCAGCGGCGTCGACACATCGCGCACCGCGATGGCCTCGGTCAGACCGGGGTGGCGCTCCTCCAGGAACCGGGTGATCGCCTCCCGGGCCCGCCGCTTGGCCGCGTAGTAGCCGCGCCCGTGCCGCACCGGCAGGGTGTGCAGTTCCTCGCCCGCCCGCACCCGGCTGATCTGCTCCGGGCCCTCGTCCAGCGCCCGCCAGGGCGCGATGTCACAGAAGTAGGTGGCATAGACGACGGTGGTGCCCCGGGGCGACAGCTCCGGATAGTGCCGGCTGCGGAACTGCACATTGATACTGGGATGGCGGATACCGGTCAGCTCGGCGGCCATCGCCTCGTCCAGGAGATGGGTGGTGCACGGATCCCCCTCGGGGAACTCCCGCCGCAGCCCCAGGAAGAGGGTGAAGTACCCCGGGAAGACCATCCCCGGCTCCTCGATGGTCCGGGTGTAGAGCTTGTGGTACTCCTCGCCCAGGGCGCGCCCCTTGAGGAATTTGGTCATCGTGGTGTGCCCGTCGCAGGCGGAGACCACGATGTCGGCCCGCAGCTCGCTGCCGTCGCTCAGCCGCACCCCCACCGCCCGGTCCTCCTCCACCAGCACCTCCTCGACCTTGGCGTTGTAGCTCACCTCGCCGCCCAGCGAGGTGTACCGCCGCTCGATCGACCGGGCGAGCCCCAGCGAACCGCCCTCCGGCACCCCCGCCGAGAGATTGGCGTGCGAGGCCAGCTGGAAGTGGAAGGGCAGCACCGGGAAGTTCGGATGCCGCTCGTACAGGATGAAGTTGAACGCCTCCCGCAGCAGCGGATGCCGGAAGCGGGACGAGAAGTCCGCCATCAGGACGCCGATCGTGCTGCTGACCGTGCGGAAGTACGGGACGAACGACGCCAGCATCCGCCAGCGCTCCGCCCGGCCCATCAGCCCCACCGGCTTCAGGAACGGATAGACGGTCAGCGCCTTGCGGAAGGCGCGCAGCTGGTCGCAGAAGCGCCGGATCAGCCGGGCGTCCTCGGGGGAGATCGACTCCAGATGCGCCTGGAGCCGGTCCGGGTCGGAGTAGAAGTGGACGGCCTGCCCGTCCCGCCCGCGCACGATGTTGAACACATCGAAGTGGCGTACCTGCTTGCCCTGGAGGGCGCCCAGCTCCAGCCAGATCTGGTGCATCTCATTGCCCGGACCGCTCCCGAGCAGCCAGCTGATGCAGCAGTCCAGCATGAAGTCGCCGCGCCCCCAGGCGGTGCAGCAGCCCCCCGGTACCTCGTGCATCTCCAGGATCCGGCTGCGGTACCCGTTCATCTGGGCATAGCACCCGGTGGAGAGCCCGCCGAGCCCCGCACCAATGATGATCATCGTCTCCCGGGGGTCCGCCGTGCCGTCGCGGTCCGCCCCGGCGCCCCGGTGAAGTGCCCTCATGCTCCGGAGACCTCCTGCCCCAGCCGTGCGTCCCGCCGGTCCAGCCGGGGCAGCCGGCCGAGCCGCCCCGGATGCCAGGGCTCCCGTGCCAGACTCTCCCGCGCGGTGAACGGCAGCCCCCACTCGTCGCACAGGTACTGCACGGCGAACCGGCCGGTCGACGCGGCCCGGATCAGCCCGCCGAGCCCCACCCACTGGCCCGCCATCGAGAACCCCGCGAGGCCCGGCAGCCGCATCCGGTCCTTGCCCACCACCGCCGAGGCCACGTCGTCCGCGTCGGAGAACGCCTTCCACGCCAGGATGCTGCCGTCGAGATTGCCCGTGTACCGGTGGGTGGTCGCGGGCGAGGCGACATCGAGCACCTCGATCCGCTCCGCGATCCCCGGCCGGTGCCGCTCCAGGAACTCCCGTACGAACGCCGCCACCTGGCGCTTGAGCGCCCAGTACGCCTTGCGGTCCCGCCCCCGCAGCTCCTTCCAGAAGGCGAAGTCGCTGAAGTAGGTGCAGTGGATCACTGAGTGCCCCGGTGGCGCGAAACCGTCGGAGTAGTGCGAGCGCAACTGCACCACCAGACTGCTCTGGAGGGCTCCCGGGAGCCGGGCCGCGTCCCGCTCGGGGAGCAGATAGGTGGTGCTGTGCGCGGTGTCCTCGCCCAGGCCGCCCCGGACCCCCGCGAAGACCGAGACCACCGCCGGGAAGAGGGTGCCCCGCTCCTGGAGCAGCTCCCCGTAGAGCCGGTCGATCCGGGGACTGCTGTACCGGCCCTCCAGCAGCGTCCGCAGGGTGGTGTGGCCGTCGCACGCGGCGACCACATGGTCCGCGTAGTACCGCCGGCCGTTCGCCAGCTCGATCCCGATCGCCCGGTCCCCCTCCACCAGGATCCGGCGCACCTTCGACCGGTAGGAGACGGAGCCGCCGAGCCCGGTGTACCGGTCCTCGATCGACCGGGCGAGCCCCAGCGAACCACCCTGCGGGAAGCCCGCGTTGCGGCGGTGGGCGGCGGCCATATTGAAGAGGTACGGCAGCAGCGGAAACCCCTCCGGATCCTGGAAGAACACATTCCGGAACGCCCGGCGCAGCAGCGGATCCCGGAACCGGTCCGCGAAGGTGTGCATGGGCGTCGCCGCCGTCCGCCAGAAGAGCCGGAACGCGGGCAGCACGGTCCGCAGCAGCGCCGCCCGCTCACCCACGCTCCGCAGCGCCGGGGCGGTCAGAAAGGGATACAGCTCGATGTCGGCGAACCGCCGCAGATCCCGGCAGAACGAGCGGATCAGCGGGGCGTCCACCGGGGAGACCGAGAGCAGATGCGCCTCCAGCCGCCCCGGGTCGTTGTAGAACATCACCGACCGGCCGTCCTCGTCGGTGACCCGGTTGAACATATCGAAATGGGTGACGCTCTTGCCGTCCAGCGCGCCCAGCTCCCGCCAGATCCGGTGGGCCTCGTTCCCCGGCGCGGTCCCGATCAGCCACTCGATGCAGTAGTCGAAGATGTAGCCGTCCCGGGCCCAGGCGGTGCAGCACCCCCCGGGCAGCACATGCTTCTCGAAGATCCGGCTGCGCATGCCGTTCATCTGCGCATAGGCGCCGGTGGCCATCCCGGCGACCCCCGCGCCGACCACGATCACCCGTGGCCGGCGGTCCGGGGACCCGCCGCCCGGCCCACCGGAGCCGGGACGGACGGTCCACTCGTGTTCCTCGTCCTCGCGCACGTCAGCCCCGTCCCCGTGTCAGCATCCGGCGGACCAGCTCCGCGTTGCGGCCCAGATGGCCCGGATCGAGCATGTCGGCATGGGCGCCCGAACCGCGCAGCACCGTATGGGCGCTGGTGGAACTCCCGTGCCAGGCGCCCCGCGCCCCCGCCGCGTACAGCTCCACGCTGTCCTCGTCGGTGACCACCCCCACCCGTGCCGCCACCGCGCCCGCGTTGGGGGTCCGGCCGCAGAACGCCAGATACTCGGCCGCGTGCCCCATCGTCTCCGCCGCCACGATCCGGGACCCGGTGTGCTTGCGCAGATGCTCCGACAGCTCCTTCTCGAAGGCGGCCAGATGCTCGGCGCCCGGGACGAAGGGCTCCTCGATGCGGTGCGAGTCCAGGATCACCACATGGTCCACCCGGTGCCCGCGCCGCTCCAGCTCCTTCGCCGTCTCGAAGGCCAGATTGCCGCCGAGGGAGTAGCCGAGGAGCAGCGTCCCGCCGCCGGGCTGGAGGGTGCCGACCAGATCGGCGTAACGGGCCACCTTGTCGTCCCCGGGCAGATACTCGAAGGAGACCAGCCGGTGCTCCGGCAGCTCCCCGGCGAGCCCCCGGTAGACCAGCGCCTGGCCCCCGGCGGGCGGGAAGCAGAAGATCCGCTCGCCCCCGTCGTCGTTGAAACCGATCCAGGGCCGCTCCTCACCGGTGCCCCGGGTGGCCAGCCGCTCCACCGCCGCCGCCATCCCGTGCAGGGTGGTGACCTGGTAGAGCCGGCTGACCGGGATGGTGACCGAGAACTCCGCCTGGAGATGGTGGATCAGCTCGATCAGCTTGATGGAGCTGCCGCCGATCTCGAAGAAGTCCTCGTCCGTGCCGATCCGTTCCCGGCCGATGAGGGCGCCCCAGTGCCGGGCCATGCTCACCTCGTACGGGGTCACCGGGGGCTCGTACCCGCCGCCCGGCTCCTCCTCGGTCTCCGGCGGCGGCAGCGCCCCCGTGTCGACCTTGCCGTGCGCGGTCAGCGGCAGCGCCGGGACCGTGACGAAGTGCGCGGGGATCATATAGGTCGGCAGGAACCGGGCGAGATGGCGGCGTAGCTCCCGCCGGTCCGGCTCGCCGCCCGGCTCCGGTACGCAGTAGGCGCAGAGCGCCGCCTCGCCCCGGGCGTTCGCCCGTACGGTGACCACCGCACCGGCCACCTCCGGCCGCTGGGCCAGCAGCGCGGAGATCTCCTCGGTCTCGATCCGGTGGCCGTGCAGCTTGACCTGGGTGTCGGCGCGGCCCAGCAGATGGATCCGGCCCCGGGCGTCCCAGCGGGCCAGATCGCCGGTGCGGTAGAGCCGCTCGGGCGCCGCGCCCGGCGCCCGGCCGAGGGACCGGGTGACAAACCGCTCCGCCGTGCGGTCGGGGTCACCGGCATACCCCAGGGCCACCCCCTCGCCGCCGATCCACAGCTCGCCGGGGACCCCGGGCGGCACCGGCTCGCCGTGCCGGTCCAGGATGTGCAGGGAACTGTTGGCCAGCGGGGCGCCGATCGGCACCATCCGGCCCGGCTCAAGACCCTCGGCCGGCCCCTCGAAGCAGGCGCTGTCGATGGTGGCCTCGGTGACACCATAGGAGTTGATCACCCGGGTACGGGAGCCGCCGAGGGCGCGCAGCCGCTCGTACTCCTCCACCTGCCAGGCGTCGGAGCCGACCACCAGCAGCCGCATGAAGTCCAGCCCCAGGCCGCGCGCCCGGCAGTGGTCCATCAGCCCCCGGACCACCGCCGGGACGAACTCGGCACAGTCCACGCCCTCGTCCCGCATCGTCCGGTACAGCCGTGCCGGGTCGAAGAGCAGATCCCGCTCGGCCAGCACCAGGGTGCCGCCCGAGCAAAGCGCCCGTACCCAGTCCCCGGTGAAGACATCGAAGGACGGGGCCGCCATCTGGAGATGACGTCCGGGCTCCTCGTCCAGCCCGTAGACCTCCCGCCAGGCGGCGTACGCCGAGGCGAGATTGCGGTGGCCGACCCGGACGGCCTTGGGCCGCCCGGTGGAGCCGGAGGTGTGGATCACATACGCGGGGGAGTCCGGCGCGACCGGCACCGGCGGCAGCGCCGTCGCCGCCCAGGCCCCGGGATCGGCCAGGACCAGGGTCTCCACCGGCAGTCCGGGCAGGGACGCCCGGCCGGGGACATCCGCCACCACCATCAGCACGGCACCGGCGGTACGGACCAGATGCGCGATCCGGTCGGCCGGATGGTCGGGCTGGAGCGGCAGATAGGCACCGCCCGCCCGCAGCACCGCCAGCAGCGCCACGATCAGCTCCGGCGACTTCTCCAGGCAGAGCGCCACCACGGAACCGGGCCCCACACCCCGGTCGCGCAGCGTACGGGCGAGCCGCCCGGAACGGTCGTCGAGTTCCGCGTAGGTCATGCGGGTCCCCGCCGCGCCCGTCGCCGACGGCGGGACCCGGACGGCGACCGTCCCCGGATGCGCCCCGGCCATCCGCGCCACCAGCCGGTGCACCGGGACATCGAGCCCCGCCGTCCCGCCGTTCGTCCAGGGCTCCGCGCCGTCCCGGGGCAGCGCCCGGCGGCCCGCCCCGCTCCACTCGCCGACCAGCCGCTCCCGCTCCGCCGTACCGAGCATCTCCAGCCGGGTCACCGGGCACTCGCCCGGCGCCCGGGTCAGCTCGTCCAGCAGCCGGGTGTAGTGGTCCGCCATCCGCCGTACGGTCGCCGCCTCGAACAGATCGGTGTTGTACTTGAAGACACAGTGGAACCGGCCCTCGGACTCCTCCTCGTAGGCGGAGAGGGTCAGATCGAACTGCCCCTCCTCCTCCGGCAGTTCGATGTACTCCAGCCGGTAGCCGTACTTCTCCGTCGCCACCTTGTGGGTGAGCAGGATGAACATCGCCTGGAAGACGGCGGAGCGGCTGGGGTCGTGCTGGAGGCCCAGCTTCTCCACCAGCAGCACGAACGGGTACTCCTGGTTGTCGAGCCCGCCCAGCACCGAGCGGCGCACCTGGTCCAGCAGGGCGGTCACCGACGGATCGCCGGAGAGATCCGCGTGCAGCGGCAGCGGATTGACGAAGTAGCCGTAGACACCGGTGAACTCCTGCCGGGTCCGGCCGGTCACCGGGCTGCCCACCACCAGATGGTCCTGGCCCGAGTAGCGGTGCAGCAGGATGTAGTACGCGCTCAGCAGCGCCACGAAGGGGGTCACCCCATGGGCCCGGGCCAGCCGGTGCACCCGGGCGCTCAGCCCGGTGTCGAGGACGAAGAACTCCGAGGCCCCGTTGTGGGTCTGCACCGCCGGGCGCGGCTTGTCCACCGGCAGGTCGAGCAGCGGCACCGGCTCCGGCAGCTGGCCGCGCCAGTAGTCGAGCATCCGCTCGGCGGCCGGGCTGGCGAGAAAGCGGTTCTGGTCGTTGAGGAAGTCCAGATAGCGGGCGGTCACGGGCGGCAGCGCGGGCTGCTCGCCCTGGCGCAGCCCCTCGTACACCGCGAGCAGTTCCTCGATGAAGGTGAAGGTGGAGACCGCGTCCGAGACGATGTGGTGGACCGCCTTCATGATCACCCAGCGGTCGGGGGCCCGCTGGAGCAGCCGGAACCGGAAGAGGGGGTCCCGGGCCAGGTCATACGGCTTGCGGTACTCGGCCACGATGGTGTCGTGGACCTCCTCCCAGGGCCGGTCCCGCATATCGAGGAGCCCGAGGTCCACCTCGGCCCCGGAGGAGACCCGCTGGACCGCCTTCCCGTCCACCAGAAGGAAGTTGGTGCGCAGCGCGGGATGCCGGTCCACGGTCCGCCGGACCGCCTCGAACATCAGGTCGGGATCGAGGGCGACCCGGACCTCGACGGCGCCGCCGATGTTGTACGCGTATCCCTCCGGGTTGAGCTGCTTGAGGAACCACAGCGCCTTCTGGTTCTGCGTCAGGGGGTACTCGCGCTCGTCCTCGAAGACCTCCGGCGCCCCCGCCCCGGTCGCCGGAGTGCTGTCCGCCGCCGCGGCGGCCAGCTCCACCAGCGACCCGTACAGCTGCTCGGTCAGCTCGGCCACCGGGGTTCCGCTGAGCAGCGCCACCACCGGCAGCGCGATCCCGAACTCGGTCTGCGTCCGGGCCCGCAGCTCCATCGCGAGCAGG
This sequence comes from Streptomyces sp. NPDC000594, assembly GCF_040299965.1. Lineage (NCBI taxonomy): Bacteria > Bacillati > Actinomycetota > Actinomycetes > Kitasatosporales > Streptomycetaceae > Streptomyces > Streptomyces sp. NPDC000594. The sequence continues at coordinate 48,806 of NZ_JBEPCY010000011.1, forward strand.
GAGTCCAGACCCAGCGCGCTCAGCCCCTCGGCCGGGTCGATCCGCTCCGGGGCGGCCCGCAGCACGGACGCGGCGAGCGCGGTGAAGCGCTCGGCGACCAGGGCCCGCCGCTCCCCGGGACCGGAGAGCGCGGCAAAGGCGTCGGCCAGCCCCGGGCCCCCGGCGGCGGGCCCGGCCGGCGCGGCACTCGCCGCCAGCTCGGCCAGGAGCGGGGGCGGCGAGGCGTACCAGGAGAGGAAGACCGGCCAGTCCACCACGGTGGCCACCAGCAGCTGGGCGTGGTCCTGGCCGATGACCCGCTCCAGTACCGCCATCCCCGTCTCGGGCGCCAGCGAACTCATGCCCCGGTTGACCAGATAGTGCTCGACCAGGCCCAGCTCCTCGATCATGCCGGTGGCCCAGGGGCCCCAGTCCAGGCTGAGCGCGGGCAGCCCCCGCGCCCGGCGATGCCGGGCGAGCGCGTCCAGGAAGGCGTTCCCGGCCGCGTAGTTGGTCTGGCCCGCCGTGGTCATCAGCGAGGCGATGGACGAGAAGAGCACGAAGTGGTCCAGCGGCTCATCGGCCAGCAGCCGGTGGAGCAGCAGCGCCCCGACGGCCTTGGGGCCATGGGCGGCGTCGAAGGTCTCCCGGTCCATCTCCGCGATCAGCGCGTCCCGTACCTGCCCGGCGAGATGGAAGACCCCGCGCAGCGGCACCCCGCCCGCGCGGTGCTCCGTGTACCAGGCGGACATCGCCGCCGGGTCGGTCAGATCGACGGGGACCGCCCGCACCCGGGCGCCGGACTCCTCGAGCTCCCGCAGAAAGGCCAGATTGCGGCCCCCGGGCGTCGCCGGGTCGGCCGCCGCGCGATCCTCCGGGTCGGGCAGCCGGGTACGGCCCATGAGGACCAGATCACGGGCGCCCCGGGCCACCAGGGTGCGGCACAGCAGCCGGCCGAGCGCGCCGAAGGCCCCGGTGACCAGATAGGCGCCGTCCGCGCGCAGCCGCAGCGGGAGCGGCCGGGTCAGCCCCTCGGCCCGGCGGATCCGGTGGGTGAGCCGGCGGCCGCCGCGCAGCGCGATCTCCTCCTCGTCGTCGGCGAGGATCTCCCGCAGCAGGGTGGCCGCCTCCCGCCCGGGGTCGGGTCGGTCCGGGTCGAGGTCGATCAGGGTGCCCCGGTGGCCGGTCAGCTCCTGGTGCCACAGCACCCGGCCGACGCCCCACGCGGGCGCGCCCAGCGGCTCCACCTCCTCGCCGGGGAGGACGGGCTGCGCACCCCGGGTGACCACATGGAGCCGGCCGGCGGTGCCGGTGGAGAGCAGCGCGCGGGCGAGGGCGACGAGGGAGTACGCGCCGGTGGCGCCGTGGTCGCGCAGCTCGGATCCGGCGACGGTGTCCAGGGCGGGCAGATCGAGGTTCCAGAGATGGACCACGGCGCCGAAGCCCCCACTTCCGTCGGCGCGCAGCTCGGTGAGGAGCCGTTCCCACTGGTCGACGGCGTCCGGGGCGAGGGTGGTGGCGTCCGGGCCGCGGTGGTACGCGGTGCCGGGGCGGACCAGATGGCAGCGGGTGCCGCGGGCGGTCAGCCGGGCGGCGAGCGCGGCGCCGAGTCCACCGCCGTCGCTGTCACCGTCGCTGTCGGCATCGGCATCGGCATCGGCGAGGATCAGCCAGTCCCGGCCGGTGTCGGCGGCGACCGCCTCGGCGGCGATGGCCTCCGGGTTCCCGGTGGGCGGGCGTTCGGTCCAGACGCTCTCGGTGAGCCAGGAGTCGATGGTGGACCGGGCGACGGAGGTGGTGGTGTGCTCGGTGTCGGCCGCCCGGAAGCCGCTGATCCGTCCGGCGGCGGTGCCGTCCTCGGTGTAGACGGTGATGTCGCCGACGAGTTCGGTGCCGCCGTCCCGGGTGACGGTGGCATGGGCCCACAGGGGGCGGTCGCCGACGGTGTCCAGGCAGACCTCGCCGATGGAGAGCGGCAGCCGGACCCCGGTGCCCTCCCCGGCCACGGCGTCCTTCTCGGGGGAGTCGAGGAGCTGCGGGGCGAGCAGGGACTGGAAACAGGCGTCGAGCAGCACGGGGTGGACATGGTGGCCCCCGGCGGTGCCGTTCCCGCCGGGCGCCGCGGTCTCCCCGGCCGGGCCCGGTCCTGCGGCTGCGCCGGTCTCCCCGGACGCGGGGACGGCCCCGTTCGCCGCGAGGCCCCCGCGGGCATGGGCGGCCGCGGGGGCGCGCAGCCTGGCCAGGGCCTCGCCGGGGCCGATCCATACCTCCTCGATGGCCTGGAACGCCGGTCCGTAGTGGTAGCCGAGCGCGGCCAGCGCGGTGTAGCAGGCGGGTCCTTCGAGCCGCCGCAGGCTCCGGGCCCGGATCGGGGCGGGGTCGAGCGCGGGCCCGTGGGAGCGGCGCTGGCCGGCGCGGACGACGCCCCGGGAGTGCACGGTCGGTTCGGCGCCGTTCGCGCCGGTGTCGGCGGGCGCGGAGGCGACGCTGAAGACGGCGGTCTCCGAGGAGAGCGAGAAGGTGACGTCCTTGGCCCCGTCCTCGGGGAGGAAGAGGGCGCGGCGCAGCTCGATGTCGGCGAGGGTGGCGCCGGCGCCGTCGCTGAGGGCCCGTACGGCCTGGGCGGCCATCTCCAGATAGCCCGCCGCGGGGAAGACCACGGCGCCCTGGATGCGGTGGTCGGCCAGATAGGGCAGGGTCTCGATGTCCAGGGCCGAGCGCCAGGTGGGCTCCGGGTGGTCGGTGCGGCGGCCGAGGAGGGGGTGGTCGATCCGGCCGAGCCGGACCTGGGCGACGGAGGCGGGCTCGGTCCAGTGCCGGTCGCGCCGCCAGGGGTAGCGCGGCAGGGGCACGGTCCGGCCGGTGGGCTGGAGCACGTCCCAGTCGATGGGGACGCCGAGGTTGTGCAGCATGGCCAGGGAGGCGGCGAAGCAGTCGCTCTCGTTCTCCTGGCGGCGGATCGAGGGCAGGGCGCGGCCGGTGACCTGGCGGGCGTCGAGGCATTCACGGATCGCGTGTCCGAGGACCGGGTGCGGGCCGATCTCCAGGAAGAGCCGGTGGCCGTCCTCGGCGAGCCGGTCGATCGCGGTGCGGAAGCGGACCCGGTCGCGGACGTTGGTCCACCAGTAGGCGGCGTCCAGCTCCGGTCCCTCGGCGCGTTCGCCGTGGCCGGTGGTCCAGAGCGGGACCCGCGCTGGGCGCGGGTCGATGTCGGCGAGGGAGTCGAGCAGCTCCTCGCGGATCGGGTCCATCCGGGCGCTGTGGTAGGGCACCTGGACGGTGAGGAAGCGGGTGAAGACCTGGTCCGCCGTGAGGCGGTCGGCGAGTTCGGCGAGGGCGTCGGCGTCCCCGGCCAGGGTGAGCCCGGTGGGGCTGTTGACGGCGGCGATGGAGATACGGGTGCCGTAGGGGCGGAGCCTGCGTTCGGCCTCCTCCTCGGTGAGACCGGCGGCGAGCATGCTCCCGGTGCCCGCGAGGGTGTGCTGGAGCCTGCTGCGGTGGACGGCGATCCGTACCGCGTCGGCGAGGGTGTAGACCCCGGCCTCGTGGAAGGCGGCGATCTCGCCGGTGCTGTGGCCCACGATCGCGTCGGGGGTGACCCCGTAGTGCCGCCAGAGGGCGGCGAGGGCGATCTGGAGGGCGAAGTTGGCGGGCTGGGCGAGCCAGGTCTCCGCCATCCGGGAGCCGGCCTCGTCGGCGGCCATCTCCTCGGCGAGGGACCAGCCGGTGAGGGCGCGGATCTCGCGGTCGCAGCTCAGGACGGTCTCGCGGTAGACCTCCTCACGGGCGAAGAGTTCCCGTCCCATGCCCCACCACTGGGGCCCCATGCCGGTGAAGACCCACACCAGCCGGCGGTCGGCCGCCTCCAGCCGGCGGCCCTGGACCACCGCGGGGTGGGGTTCGCCCCGGAGGAAGGCGCCGAGGGCGGTGTCCAGTGACTCGGGGGAGGAATGGACCAGGGTCAGCCGGGACTCCAGCCGCTGGCGGCGGTGGGCGAGGGTGTGTCCGAGGTCGGCCAGGGAGGCGGGGGTGGCGCCGGGTTCGGTGTGCTCCCCGGCGAGTTCGCGGCGGATGCCGTCGGCGACCCGGGGCAGGGCGTCGTCGGTACGGGCGCTGAGCGGGAGCAGGGTCCAGGACCGGCCGAGCACGGGCAGCGGTGCGGCGGCCGGGGCGGGTTCCGGGGCCTCCTCCAGCACCACATGGGCGTTGGTGCCGCCGAAGCCGAAGGAGTTGACGGCGGCGCGGGCGGGGCCCTCGTGGTCGGGCCAGGCGGTGACGCGGGTGGGGATCTCGTACGGCAGGGTGTCGGGGTCGATGGCGGGGTTGAGCCGTTCGAGGTTGATATGGGGCGGGATCACCCGGTGCTTGAGGCTGAGCGCGGTCTTGATGAGTCCGGCGATGCCCGCGGCGGCCTCGGTGTGTCCGATGTTGGTCTTGACCGAGCCGACATAGCAGCGCGCGCCGGGGGACCGGCCGATGGCCAGGGCGCGGGCCAGGGCGTTGGCCTCGATGGGGTCGCCGAGCGGGGTGGAGGTGCCATGGGCCTCCATGTACTGGACCTGGCCCGGGGTGATCCCGGCCTCGGCGCAGACCCGTTCCACGAGGGAGACCTGGGCGTCGGCGCTGGGGACGGTGATGCCGTTGGTACGGCCGTCCTGGTTGACCCCGCTGCCGAGGACGACGGCGTGGATGGGGTCGCCGTCGCGTACCGCGTCCTCCAGCCGTTTGAGGGCGACGACGCCGACCCCCTCGGCCCGGACATAGCCGTTGGCGGAGGCGTCGAAGGTGCGGGAGCGGCCGTCGGGGGAGAGGAAGCCGCCCTTGGTCTCGGCGATGGTGTACTGCGGCGCCATGTGCAGCAGGGCCCCGCCGGCGAGGGCGAGCCGGGTCTCGCCGCGCAGCAGGCTCTGGCAGGCGAGGTGCACGGCGACCAGGGAGGAGCTGCACGCGGTGTCGATGGAGAGGCTGGGCCCGCGCAGGTCGAGGCAGTAGGAGATGCGGTTCGACACCATCGTCATCATGGTGCCGGTGGCGGTGTGGGCGGCCAGGGTGTCGAAGGCCAGGTCGGAGAATTGGAGGATCTTGTAGTCGAGGGTGAAGGCGCCCATGAAGACGCCGACATCGGTGCCGGCCAGTTCGCCGGGGCGCTGGCCGCCGTCCTCCAGTGCCTCCCAGGCGACTTCGAGGAGCTTGCGCTGCTGCGGGTCCATGTGGTCGGCCTCGCGCGGGCTGATGCCGAAGAACGCGGGGTCGAATTCGTCGAAGCCGTCGATGTAGCCGCCTCTGCCGCCGGTGAGCCGTCCCCGCTTCTCCCGGTCGCGGCTGGCGAGGGTGCGGATGTCGTAACGGTCGGCGGGTGTCGGGGTGATGCAGTCCTTTCCGTCGATGAGGTTGCGCCAGAAGCTCCGGTGGTCCGACGCACCGCCTGGGAGCCGGCAGCCGATGCCGATGAGGGCGACTCTGCCTCGGGCGGGGGTGGGGGTCGCGTCGGTCATGGTGGAACTCCTCACGTCGTGGCGCAGCGGCACGGAGGGATACAGGGGACGAGTGGTGCGAGGGGTGGATGGGTTCCGGGGCACCGGAGGAGGGTGGGGTGGGTCCCTCCCCGGGGACGGTGCCCGGCGCCCGGTGTCAGCGGGCTGGGGAGGCCCGGTGATGCCCGTGGAGCCGGCCGGGTCAGCCGGGTCCGCTCTCCCCCCGCCGGGGGCGGAGGGGGTGGAGCAGGGTGGAGACGATCTCCCCGGTCCCGGGGAAGGTGGACGGGTCGCCGAGTCCGATGGCGGCGGGCCGGCGTCCGGGCCGCCAGGTGTAGCTGCGGAAGAGGTGGTCCCAGACGGCGAGGTCGGAGCCGTAGTGTCCGGCTTCGGCGAGGTCGGTGCTGTGGTGCAGACGGTGTTGTTCGGGGCTGGCGAGAAGGTGGTTGAGCGGGCCGATGCGGACATCGATATTGGCGTGGGCGAAGTAGCCCTGGGCGGCGACGAAGAGCCCGCTGGCGAGGACCGCCTCACGGGAGAACCCGGCGAGGGCCAGTCCGAGTTGGACGAGTCCCTGGGCGAGGACGATATCGAGGACATGGTTGACCCCGTTGTTGGCGACGTTCACCTTCCGGGGTACGTGGTGGACTCCGTGCAGCCGCCAGAGCAGCGGGTTGACATGGCTGAACCGGTGCATCGCATAGCTGATGAGGGAGCCGGTCAGCAGGGCGCCCGCGGTCTCGGCCCACAGCAGGGGCCGGGGTCCCGAGGGTGCCAGCCCGGATACGGCGAGACTCACCAGTGACTGGGCGACGGCGCTGCCCGCCATGGTGAGCAGGAAGTAGACCCCGTACCAGCGCCATTCGCTCCGGGTGGGGTGCCAGCTCCGGTCGTGCGGGATCAGCTGTTCCAGCACGGTGAGGTAGCTCAGGACACCCATCAGGAAGAGCGGGCTGACGAGGGCGGGTTCCCAGCCGAGGGTGACGGCGGCGGCCGCGGTCGCCAGGGTGGCGGTGAGCAGTACGGGGTAGGCGGTGCTCCGGAGCACGGACCGGGCCCGGATCCCGGTGGACGGGTGTCCCGGGGCGCCGGACGCGGGGTTCGCTCCGGCGCCTGATGACCGTCGGTACGCGTCGTCCATCCTCGGCTCCTCCGTGAGAGGCACGGGCACAATGAAGAGGAGGATCCCGGGCGGTGGCCGCACGGGCAGGAAAAGGCGACTTCCCCCGCCCGTATCGCTTGTCCGCGACCGCGCACGCCGAACCCGGTTCGGGCACTCGTGATGTCATCGCATGACGCGATGTCAGTGGTGCGCGGCCGGGATGCGGACCCCGGGGCCGTCGACGGGATGTTCTGTGATGTCGCCGCCCCTGTCCCATGGTCATTGAACCGGATTTTCGCCAGGCCGGGAACCTGTGGAGTCGGCGCTTAATCAATGTGAGTTACATAGTGGTACTAGTCCGCTGATGCGAGGATCCGCTTTACCGGAAGGTATGGTCCGGGCCCCGGTGGAATTCCCCCGTGCGATATATCCACGGCGCTCCGCATTGACGTACGGGTGATCGAAGTTGAATGGTGTTCGGGCGGTTGGCCGTCACCCTGAATCCTCTTCACCTTTTCTGTTTGTTTTCCCCTCCGATCATCGGCTTGGCCTGTCCGGCGGGACAAGAGGTTTTCCGGAAAGACCCCTGCCCCGGAAAAACCCTGCCCCCCTGGGAACCCGGCCGGGCCGTTCGGGCTCTTCCTCGGGAGGGCCGCGCCTCTGTGATAGACGGTGCTCACGGAAAAAACGGTGCTCATGGGGAAAACGGGGCAACTGGGGAGCGTGAGATGGAGGAGCATGAGATGAAGGACAGCGACCGCGGCGACGACACCGCCACCGACGCCGTCGTGGTGGGATCGGGCATCAACGGACTGGTGGCCGCGGCCGAGCTGGCCGACGCCGGCTGGTCCGTCACCCTCCTCGAACGCCACCGGGAACTCGGCGGGTTCATCGCCTCCGGCGAACGCACCCTCCCCGGCTACGTCCACGACACCTACTCCTCCTGGCACCCCCTCTTCGTCACCGGCGCCGCCCATGCCCGCCTCGGCGCACAGCTCCGCGCCCACGGGCTGGCCTACCGGAACACCGAGGAGTGGGTCACCGGCTCCGTCGCCGACGACGGCCGGGTCACCCTCGCCCACCGGGACCCGGGGACCACCGTCGCGGGCTTCGCCCAGCAGGCCGACCGCGACGCCTATCGCGCCGCACTGCGGCACCTCGGCGAGAACATGGGCCCCATCGGCGGACTCCTCGGCGGCGAACTTTACGCCCCCGCCGCCCTCCGCGACCTCGCCGCCCTCTACCGCGACGGCGGGCGGACCGGTGTGGAGGGATGGGCCCGCGCCCTCCTCACCAGCGGCCGGGGCCACACCCGGGCCGCGTACCGGGGCACCGAGGTCGACCACCTCTACGCCCCCTGGCTGCTGCACACCGGGCTCTCCCCGGACCAGGCGTCCGGCGGATTCATGATCCCCCTCCTGGCCGCCACCCTCCACGGCGCCGGACTGCCCGTCGTCGCCGGGGGCGCCGGACGGTTCGTGGACGCCTTCCGCTCGCTGCTCACCTCGCTCGGCGTCCGGATCCGCACCGGCACCGAGGCCGAACGGATCCTCGTCGACGAGGGCCGCGCCACCGGTGTCGTCGCCGGCGGCCGGGTGATCCGGGCCCGTCGCGCCGTGCTCGCCTCGGTCACCCCCACCGCGCTCTACGGCCCGCTGCTCCCCGCCGGCGCCGTGGACCGGGAGGTACGGGAGGAGGCGGCCCGGTACCGCTACGGCCGCGCCGCCCTCCAGATCCATGTGGCCCTCTCCGGGCCGGTGCCCTGGCGGGACGAGCGGCTGGCGACCGTGCCCCTGGTCCATCTCTCCGACGGCTCCGGCTCCACCGGGATCGCCTGCGCCGAGGCGGCGGCGGGTCTGCTGCCCCGGCGCCCCACGGTGGCCGTCGGACAGCAGCATGTCCTGGACCCCGGACGGGTCCCGGCGGGCACGGCCGCCCTCTGGCTCCAGATCCTGGAGCTGCCCCCGGTGCCGCTCGGGGACGCCGCCGACCGGCTCGACACCCGGGACGGCTGGACGGACGGGCTGGCCCGCGCCTACGCCGACCGGGTCCTGGACCGGGTCGCCCGGCACGCCCCCGGGCTGCGCGACCGGATCCTCGCCGTGGACTGCCTGGGCCCCGCCCACCTCGCCCGCCGCAATCCGAACGCGGTCGGCGGCGACCCGTACGGCGGCTGTCTGGAGCTGGACCAGAGCTACCTCTGGCGCCCGCTGCCCGGGGCCGGGAGCCATGCGACGCCGGTACCGGGGCTCTGGCACATCGGCGCCTCCACCCACCCCGGCCCGGGACTCGGCGGCGGCTCCGGCCATACCGTCGCCACCACGCTGATCGGTGTCGGCGGCTGACACCCGCCGCGTCAGGCCTGGGGCCGGCCGCAGAGGCGCTCCACCGCGAACGCCCGCGCCTCGGCCTGCAACTCCCGCTCCGCGTCCAGCTGCCGCAGCAGCAGATCGAGCAGCCGGTCGTCGCCGGGCGCCTGGAGGAACTCCAGGACCGCCCGCTGGAAGGCCCCGCGCAGGGTCGACGGCATCGCGTCCGACGCGTCGAAGCAGAGGGCCCCGGCCCCGTCGAACAGATCCATGATCTTCTCGGTGGCCGGGGTCGGCCGGCCGCCGGAGCGGCGGGCGCCGGGAAAGAGCGGACGCTCCGCCGGGCGCGCGGCCCGGGCCCAGTGCGCGCGGGTCCGCGCCGAGGTCAGCTCGTCCAGCAGCGTCCACGCCTGGGGGCTGGGCGCGAAGACGGCGGCCATGTCCCCCGAGACCTCGAACACCTCCCGCTCCGGCAGCCCCGGGACGAACGCGGCGGTGCGATAGGGCAGCACCTCCCGCCCGTAGTGCCGCTGGATGAAGGAGCCCTGGTGCTCCTGGGCGCAGCCGCCGCCGTTCAGCAGCCCGCGTCCCCCCTTGCCCTGGAAGTGGGTCGAGACCGCCGCCGGGCCGGTGTCCGGGCCCTGCCGCAGCAGCAGCTCCCGCCAGTCCCGCCACGCCCGCCGCACCCGGGGATCGGTCCAGGCCAGCGAGCCGCCCGCCCACTCCTCGTACACCCGGGGGCCCTGCCGCTGGAGCAGCAGATCCTCGATCCAGTCGGTCCCCGGCCAGCCGGAGGTGGGCCCGGAGGCCATGCCCAGGCACCAGCGCCGGGTGTTGGCGTCCGGCCTGCTCCACACCAGGGACTTGAGGTCCACCCGGACCGGCACCCAGTACGAGCGCTGCCGGGGCTCGCCGTCCACGCCCCGGAGGGCGAGCCGGGGCGCCCAGGGGTCGATGGCCTTGGACGCCAGCCGCTCCGGCAGGGGGTGCGCGGAGCCGTCGCGGGCGTACTCGGCCAGCTCGCCCATGCCGTTGAGGATCGCCACGTCCGGCGGCGAGTCGGTGCGCAACTGGGCCACCAGCGTCTCCCGGAGGGACCGGGTGCCCTCGTACACATACGGGACCCCGGTCCGCCGCTCGATCCGGGCGAGCGCCGCCAGGAACGGCTTCTCCTCACCACCGGTCCAGGGGCCCAGGACCACCAGGGCCCGTTCCCGGCCGCCGGGGGAACAGCCCGTCGGCAGCAGCGCGGCGCCGGCGAACAGGGCGCAGGCCAGCACGGTACGGAGGACAGCGCGCGCGTTTCTCACATGCTCCGCCAGAGGATCGTGAGGTGTCTGCGGTTGTAGAGGAAGAGGGTGATGCCACAGCCCAGGGCCCCCGCGGCGCCGGGCACCAGGGCCAGTGCGGTGGTACGGGACCAGGCCGGGGAGAGGGCGGCGTCCCGCCGGAGCGCCAGCCGGTGCCGCTCGCCCTCGATGGTGCGTTCGGCGCGGATCCCGAGGTCGATCTCGCTCCGGATGCCGCCCGTCGCCCGGCCGCCCGCCCCGTCGGCCCCCGGCGTCGAGGTGTTCCCCGGTGTCGAGGCGTCCCCGCCCTCCCGGTCGGCCGAGACCGCCGAGAGGACCGTCATCGCCTCGCCCGCGTACCGCTGGGCGCGCAGCTCCCCGGCCACGCCGTGGCCGAGCATCGCGGCCACGACCAGGACGGGCAGGCCGCACACCGCCAGCTGCACGCTGTGGAGCCGGAGCCGGCGGCGCAGAAAGTCCAGGGTGCCGGCGAGGACCAGGACGAAGGCCACGGTCAGGGCCAGTGCGGCGAGCCCGGCCGTCGCCGTCGTGGTGCTCCAGCCGGACAGCTCGGCGGCGTCCGCGCGCAGCTCCCGCTCCAGTTCCCTGATGCGGTTGAGGACGGCGGTGGGGTCGCCGTCCGCCCGGCCGTCGCCCAGCAGGCCCGAGGCGTACTCCAGACCGGCCCGGCGCAGCCCGTCCCGCTCCTGCTGCCCATTGGCCCAGTTGATCCACTCGTTGTACGAGACGACCAGGCCGGCGACCACCCGGATCTCCTGCTCCTGGGAGGTGCGCAGGGCGCCGGTCTGGGCTGCGTTGCTCAGGCTCTGGGAGGCCTCGGTGAGCAGGGAGGGGTAGCGCTCGCCCAGCCCGACGAGGGCGGTCTGGCGCAGCGGCCGTCCATCGCCCGCGCCGAGCCGCCGCTCGGCCTCGTACCGGGCCAGCGGCAGGGCGACCCGGGCATGGGTGAGTTCGGCCAGGGCGGGGGCGTAGCGCTCATGGAGCCGCTCGGTGCGCTGGTGGAGCGCGAAGTGGGCGAGGGAGCCGAGGGCCAGCAGGGCGAGGGCGAACAGGGGGAGCAGTACGGTACGGGCGAGCAGGAAGCGGCCGGTGGGGCGGCGGTGGCCGGGCGCGTGCCCGGCGGAGCGGTGCCATACGGCGCGTGCGGCGCGGGTCCAGGGCCGGGCGCGGCGCCCGGGCTCGGCGGACGGCGGGGGAGGAACACCGCCCACCGGTGCCGCCCGCTCCGGTGCCGCCTGCTCCGGTGAGGTCCGCTCCGGCGCCGGTCCGTTCGGCGGCTCCCCGTCCGGCGGTGACCCGGAGGCCGGTCCGGCGTCGGTCCCGCCGGAGCCGGAGCCGGAGCCGGAGCCGGAGCCGGAGCCGGAGCTGTTGCCGTTGGCGCTGGTGTTGGCGGGGCCGTCGGCCCGGCCGGCGGATGATTCCTGGGCCTCGCTCATGCCCGCTCCTCCCGCCGCGCCCCGCTCGCCCCGCCGAACGGCCGGCGTCGGCGGCGCTCGCCGCGCCGGTGGTGGCGGATACCGGCGGGCCGGGTCAGATACGCGTTGTCCACCAGGGCCTCGGCCAGCCGCCGCCGCTCCCCGCCCGAGGAGAGCGCCACCTGTTCGTACAGGCGGAGGTAGCAGACGGCGAGCTGCTCGCGCAGCTCACGCTCCGACCCCGGAGCGGTGGCCGGTTCGGGCGACTCGGCCAGCTCCCGCTGGAGCCGCTCCAGCGGTCCGGGCCCGGCGGGCGCCGCCGCCCGCTCCCCGGCCCCGTGCTTCCCGGCACCCCGTTCCCCGGCTCCGGACTCCCCGGCACCCGGTCTTCCGGCACCCGGCGCACCGGGGAGCGCGAACCGCCCGGTGAGCCGGCGCCGCCACGGCCGCCGCGGCGCCGGGGGCACCAGCCGCAGCAGCAGCTCCAGCAGATCGGCGCGGAGCCGGTCCTGGGCGAGACGGTCCGTCAGCCCCTCCCGCGCGCAGAGCCGGTGGAGCGCGCCCCAGGCCGCCGCGACCGCAGCCACCGCCGGCGGGGACCCGTCGGCAGGCGGGTCGGCGAGGATCCGCACCATGGCCGTCCGTGCCGCCGTACGGTGCCGTGAGTCCGGCGGCACCGCCCGCAGCCGCTCCAGCGCCTCCCCGGTCTCACCGGCGGCCAGATGGATCCGGGCCAGCCCGAACGCGGCGCCCCCGAGGGCGCGGTTGCGCTGCCACACCGCCTCGTACTGGAGCCGTGCCGCGTCCGCCCCGTCCAGCATCTCGTGGCAGTAGCCGAGGGCGAGTTTGGGCGCGTACTCACCCGGGAGCGCCCGGTCCACCCGGTCGAAGCGGGTCAGGGCGGCCGCCACATCGCCACGGACCAGCAGGAGCAGCCCATGGTGCCAGTCCAGCCGCCAGTCGTACGGGGCCAGCCGCCCCAGCGTCTCCTCGGCCCGGCCCAGCTCCCGCTCGGCCGCCGCGCACTCCTTCTCCGGTCCGGCGCCCCCGGGGTGTTCGCAGGCGAGCCCCAGATGGAGCCGGCAGCGCAGCAGCGACCGCTCGGGGGAGTCCCCCCAGTCGCCGCTGAGCTGGAGCAGCCCGGCCGGGTCGTCGTAGGAGGTGCGCTGGAGCTTGGTGCAGTTGGCGTCGTCGGGGTCGGGGTGGGGGACCGGCAGCCCCATCGCCACCTCCACCGGGCTCGGCGGCCGGGCCGTCAGCCGGCGTTTGGCGGTTCCCCCGGAGCGCCACTGCTCCAGCGGCGGGGCCTTGCCCAGGTCCCCGTCGAGGGCCGCGGGGGCGGTCGCGAAGAGCTGGGACGGTTCGAAGGTCTCCTCGCCGACGCGCCGTGAGCGCAGCTCCCGCAGCACACCCCAGAGCTGGAGCCGCATCTCCGCCGCGGTGGCGAAGCGCCGCTCCGCCGTGTCCGCCCCGGCCCGTTCGAGGACCCGGCGCAGCGCGGTCGGCTTGCCCTCCGCCGGGCCGGGCACCCGGGCGAAGAGGGCCCGCAGCACCTCCCCGACCGCGTAGAGATCGGCGGCCACCGTCACCCGGCCGAACTCCTCCTCGGGCGCCGGGTGGGTCACCGGCCCGTACTCCCCGATGGGGCGCACCCCGGCGACGTCGATCAGCTTGATGCCGTCGCCGCAGTGGACCACATTGGTGAGCGAGAGATCCCCGTAGACCAGCTCCCGTTCGACATGGAGATAGGTGAGGGCGTCGAGGATCCGCAGACCGTAGGCGGCGATGAACTCGTACACCCGTTCGTCGCCGAAGGGGGGTACCCGCCGTGCGATCTGCTCCGCGACCCAGGCGAGGGTCGCCCCGTCCGCGAACTCCATGACGATGAACATCGCCGTGTTCCGGGGGTGGTCGGGGTGACGGGCGTAGTTGAAGACCTTGATGATCGAGGGGTGGTTCAGTCCGACCAGCCGCAGCCGCTCCCGCAGCGCGGTCTCGGTGGCGTGCGGGTCCGCCGGGTGGCGCACCCCCTTGAGGGCGACCGCCCGGTCCTCCAGCATCTGGTCACGGGCGAGATACACCTGTCCGTAACTGCCCTGGGCCAGCCATCCGATCACCCGGTACTGCTGGTGGAGCTTGTCGCCGGGGCGCAGCGGGGACTCCGTGCCGTCGCCGGGCGGCGCCCCGGCCGGGACCAGGCCGTCGGGGTTGTCCGCGGTGACCTTGGGGAGGTCGGTGAGGCCGTCCCCCGGGTCCAGCACCACATACCGCCGGCCGCGCCGGGAGCCGCCCGCACCCGTGTGCCGGTACTCCGCCGTGGCGGGCGCCTCCTCGATCCCGGTGTGCAGCCGGCAGAGCGTGACCAGGGACGGCACATCGATCGGCCGCCCGTGCCGGCGGACCCCGGCCAGGAGCCGCCGCCGGTCCCGGGAGAGCCGAGGGTCGCGGGGGTCCAGGGCCCGCAGCCGCTCCTCCACGCTCCACAGCAGACGGTCCGGCCACTCGGGGTCGAGGAGTTCCGCGGTGACCCGGTCCAGGAGCGGGGAGTCCGGGTCGCGCAGGACGAGCAGCAGTCTGCCGCCCCGGCCGTGCAGCAGCGCCGTGAAGAGGGGCAGCAGTCCGGCCCCGGCCCCGGCGGCGCGGTCGGCCGAGAGGAAGACCGCGGTGAGCGGCGGGGCCTCGGCGCTGATCCGGGCCAGCAGCGCCCCGGTGTCCCCGTCCGGCCCACCGGTGTCCCCGCCCGGCGCGCCGGATCCCTTCGCCGCGGTACGGGTGTCCGGACCGCTGTCCAGACCGCACCGGGCGGCGGTGAGGACGGCCAGCTCCCCGAGGGTCCGGCCGGTGGCGTCGACCGCGAGATCGATCGAACCGACGCGTGGCCCCGGCCCGGTGGCCGGTACGGTCCGGTCCGGGGCGCGTTCCCGGTCGGCGAGGTTGACGGCGGCGTGGACGGCGGCCAGCGCGTCCCGGTCGTCGTCGGGGGCGAACAGCAGCTCCACATCCTCCGTGCCCCGGCCGGGAAGCCCCCCGGTGTCACCGCCGGACCAGTCGGCCAGCGCCCGCAGCAGCCCCAGGGCGCCCCGGGCCCCCGGGGCGGCGGTGAGCGGCGGGATGGTGTCCGAGACCGCCACCACCCCCGCCACCAGCGTCTCGCGTGCCCCGGCGGGCAGCCGGCGCACCAGGCTCTCGGCCGGGATCAGCCAGGAGTCCTCCCGGTCGGCGCGCGGCCCGCCGTCCCGGGGGTGGGCCAGGATGCCGATGACCCGGCCGGTCCGGCCGTGGACCACCCCGCCGCCGCCGAAGCCCCGCCGGAAGGGGCCGGCGCCGACCTCCGGGTCGATCCGCACCCAGCCGGGTGCCCCGCCGGTCCCGTCGGGGCCCCGGAGACGGCCCGGGATCTCCTCGCCCTCCGGCAGCTCCCGCGGATGGCCCACCACCCGGACCGGCTCCCCGGGGGCGGGTGCCTGACGGTGCAGCACCACGGGGGGTACGGGGGCGGGGGCGGCCAGCCGCAGCAGTACCGCGCCGTCGCCGTCCGGGCCGGGGACCACATCGGCGGCCAGCGGCTCCAGGGCGCCTGGCAGGGCCGGGAAGTCCGCGTACACCCGGGAGAGCCGGCGGCGCTCCGGGCCCCGCGCGGCGGGCGGCACCGGCTCCGGCGCCAGGACCCGGGCACAGGTGAGCACCAGGCCGCCGGGCAGCAGCACACCCGTCCCGATCGGCGCCCCCCGCTCGCTGCCGCGGAACAGCCGTACCCGCCAACTCCCGTACCCAGGCGATGAGTCAGCAGTTCCCCCGTGCTCCCTCATGGCCCAGAACCATAGCGCCGTCCGGGGGTGTTCCGTCCCCCTTCGGCCGGAATGGGGAGGGGCATCCCGGGGCCATTTCCCGGTGATGGGCGGAACCGGCCCCGACGGCGGTACCCCTGGGGCCGCCGAGGCTCCGGGGGTACCGGGATGCCGTCCGTCGGCGCCGGGGACGCCGTCCGGAGGTGGCGCCCGGACCGGCTGTACGGAGCGGGCTGTACGGAGCGGGCGTCCGAGGGCGCCGTCCGGGGGCGGACTGCGCCCGTACCGGTCCGTCCGGGAAGACATGAACGCCCGGCGAACCCGCTGAACAGCCTCGTACATGTAGAAATGACGCATGGCGGGAATCCAGGGTTCCTCTGCACGGCCGTCGGGCGATCCACGGCGGCCGTCCACCGACCGGCGCACGGGCGCACGCGCCCTGCTGGGGCTGCGCAGCGTGGTGGGGCAGCTGTTCGTCCTGCAACTCGCCGTGGTGCTGCTGCTCGCCGCGGGCGCCGTCGCGCTGCTGCTGGTCATGGCCCGGCAGGAGGCCGTCCAGGAGGCCGGGAGCCGCTCCCTCGCCCTCGCCCAGGGTCTGGCGGTCGCCCCCGGGAACGCGGCGGCCCTCCAGGTGCCCGACCCCACCGCCGTCCTGCAACCCATCGCCGAGGAGGCCCGCAAGGGCGCCCATGTCGACTTCGTCGTCTTCCTGAACCGCCGGGGCATCCGCCTCACCCATCCCCTGCCCGACCGGATCGGCAAGCACACCTCCACCCGGATGGCCCCCATCCTCGCCGGGCGGACCGTGGTGGAGGAGTGGCGCGGCAGCCTCGGCCCCCAGGTCCGCGCCTATGTCCCCATCGAGGACCGGAGCGGCCGGGTCGTCGGCGCGGTCGGCGCCGGGGTCACCATCGCCAGCGTCCACTCCGCCGCCGCCGAGAGCCTGCCCCTCGTCCTCGGGGTGACCGGCGGCGCGGTCCTCCTCACCACCGGCGGCGCGGCCCTGCTCAGCCGGCGGCTGCTGCGCCAGACCCATGGCCTCGGACCCACCGAGATCACCCGGTTGTACGAACACCATGACGCGGTCCTCCACTCGGTACGGGAGGGCGTCCTCATCGTCGACCCCGCCGGACGGCTGCTGCTCGCCAACGACGAGGCCCGGCGGCTGCTGGACCTCCCCCCGGACGCCGAGGGCCGCGAGGTGACCGCCCTCGGCCTGCCGCCCGGCATCACCGACCTGCTGGCCTCCGGCCGGGAGGCGACCGACGAACCCCACAGCGCCCGGGACCGCACCCTCGTCATGAGCCAGCGGCCCACCAAGGGCCCCGCCGGACCGGCCGGCCGGGTCGCCACCGTCCGCGACACCACCGAACTCCTCGCCGAGGCCGACCGCGCGGACGCCGCCCAGCGGCGCCTCGACGTCCTCTACGACGCGGGCGTCCGCATCGGGACCACCCTGGAAGTACCGCGCACCGCCCGCGAACTGGCCGAGACCACCGTCGGCCGGTTCGCCGACTTCGTCACCGTCGACCTGGTCGAGGCGGTCCTGCGCGGCGAGGAACTGCCCGGCACCGAACAGGAGGTCCGCCGGGTCTGTGTCGTCGGCATCCGCGAGGGCGCACCCCTCTACCCGGAGGGCGAACTGATCCGGCTGGTCCCCTCCACCCCCCAGGCCCGGGGCCTGGCCACCGGCGCGACCGTACTCGAACCCGATCTGCGGCACGCCCCCGGCTGGAGCGCCCAGGAACCCGACCGGGCCCGGCAGATCGTCGCGTACGGCATCCACTCCCTGATCACCGCCCCGCTCACGGCCCGCGGGGTCCTGCTCGGCGTCGCCAGCTTCTGGCGCTCCGACCGGCCCGAACCCTTCGACGCCGACGACATGGCCCTCGCCGACGAGGTGGTGGCGCGCGCCGCCGTCTGCCTTGACAACGCCCGCCGCTACACCCGCGAGCACACCATGGCCGTCACCCTCCAGCACAGCCTGATGCCGCGCTATCTGCCGGTGCAGGAGGCCGTGGAGGTCGCCTACCGCTATCTGCCCGCCCAGGCCGGTGTCAGCGGCGACTGGTTCGACGTCATCCCGCTGCCCGGGGCCCGGGTCGCCCTGGTCGTCGGCGATGTCGTCGGCCACGGACTGCACGCCGCCGCCACCATGGGACGGCTGCGCACGGCGGTCCACAACTTCTCCGCCCTCGATCTGCCGCCCGACGACATCCTCGGCCATCTCGACGAACTCGTGGGCCGGATGGACCAGGAGCACACCGCCGACGAGGACGGTCCCGATGTCACCGGAGCCACCTGTCTGTACGCCATCTACGACCCGGTCGCCGGGGAGTGCGCGCTGGCCCGCGCGGGCCACCCGCCGCCCGCCGTGGTCCACCCCGACGGCCGGGTGGAGATCCCCGACGTACCCGTCTCGCCACCGCTGGGCACCGGCAGCGGACTGCCCATCGAGACCGTGACCCTGCGGCTGCCCGAGGGCGCCCGGCTGGTCCTCTACACCGACGGCCTGGTCGAGAGCCGCGAGCGGGACATCGACACCGGGATCGCGCTGCTGCGCACCGCCCTCTCCGGAACGGCCGGCCAGGACCCCGAGGAGACCTGCCGTGCCGTGCTCGCCGCCCTCCCCGGCAGCCAGCCCCGCGACGACGTCGCCCTGCTGGTGGCCCGTACCCGCCGGCTCGACCCCTCCCGGATCGCCAGCTGGCGGGTCCCCTCCGACACCGCCGCCGTCGCGCCCGTACGCGCCGAGTGCGCCCGTACCCTCCAGCGCTGGGGTCTTGAGGAGATCTCCTTCACCAGCGAGCTGATCCTCAGCGAACTCATCACCAACGCCGTCCGGTACGCCACCCAGCCCATCACCGTACGGCTCATCCACAGCACCTCGCTGATCTGCGAGGTCTTCGACGGCAGCAGTACCTCGCCCCATCTGCGCCGGGCCGCCACCACCGACGAGGGCGGCCGTGGGCTCTTCCTCGTCGCCCAGCTCGCCGAACGGTGGGGCACCCGCTACACCTCACGGGGCAAGGTGATCTGGACCGAACAGACCCTGGACGGGGCGCCCGCGCCCGGCGGGCCCGACCTCACGGACGCGCTGCTCGACCAGTGGAACCTCTGACCCGGCCCGGACCGTTTCCGACCGTGCCCCGGGGCCGGGCCTCCGGTCGCGGGCCGGACGACCCCGGAGAAGAATGGTGCCGGTACGCACGGTAACGACAGCGGCGGGTGGCGGGCGGTGTACGGCCGTGCCGCGCACGCCGAAGGGATGATCGCGGTGACGACTTCGCCCTTCGGGTCCGGCGACCCGTTCTCTGATCTTTTCAACCGTTTCTTCGGCATGAGCCCGGCGGCATCGCCGCCCGCCGTCCAGCGGGTGCCCATCGGACGGCTGCTCAGCGACTCCGCCCAGGAACTCCTGGCGACCGCCGGGGCCCGCGCCGCCGAGGACGGTTCCGACCTCGACACCCCCCATCTGCTCTGGGCCGCCACCCGGGTCCCGGCCGGCCGGCAGGCGCTCCAGCGGGCCGGGGTCGACCCCGACCGGCTCGCCGAACAGGTCGGCCCCGGCCTGCCCGGCGGCACCGGCGACGGCGAGCCCGCGCTGACCCCCGCCGCCAAACGCGCCCTGCTCGCCGCTCATGCCCGCTCCCAGGCCGTCGGCGCCTCCTACATCGGGCCCGAACACATCCTCGCCGCCCTCGCCGACGACCCCGCCGCCGGACCCGCGGGCGGTCTGCGCCCCGCCGCCCCCGGCCCGGGAGCCCGGAGCCAGGGAGGCCGGGGCGCGGCGCCGGGCGCCCCCGACCGCACCGCCGGCGGCGAAACACCCACCCTGGACGAGTACGGCCGCGACCTCACCGACGAGGCCCGCGCCGGCCGGCTCGACCCCGTCGTCGGCCGCGCCCAGGAGATCGAACAGACCGTCGAGGTGCTCTCCCGGCGGACCAAGAACAACCCCGTCCTCATCGGCGACCCCGGCGTCGGCAAGACCGCCATCGTGGAGGGGCTCGCCCAGCGGATCGTCGCCGGAGAGGTCCCCCGGGCCCTGCGCGACCGGCGGGTGGTCTCCCTCGACCTCGCCGGGCTCGTCGCCGGCTCCAAGTACCGGGGGGAGTTCGAGGAACGGCTCAAGAAGGTCATCGACGAGGTCACCGCCGCCGAGAAGAGCGTCGTCCTCTTCATCGACGAACTCCACACCGTCGTCGGCGCGGGCGGCGGCGGGGAGGGCGCCATGGACGCCGGGAACATCCTCAAACCCGCGCTCGCCCGGGGCGACCTCAGCGTCGTCGGCGCCACCACCATCGACGAGTACCGCCGGTACATCGAGAAGGACGCCGCCCTCGAACGCCGCTTCCAGCCGGTCATGGTCCCCGAACCCACCGTGGCGGAGACCGTCGAGATCCTCAGCGGACTGCGCGACTCCTACGAGGCCCACCACCAGGTCCGCTTCACCGACGAGGCGCTCGACGCCGCCGCCGCCCTCTCCGACCGCTATGTCAGCGACCGCTTCCTCCCCGACAAGGCCATCGACCTCATGGACCAGGCCGGGGCCCGGGTGGGCCTGCGGAGCGTCGGCACCCCCGCCGGAACCGTCGACCTGGAGGACCGGCTCACCCGGCTGCGCCGGGAGAAGGACCAGGCGGTCGGCTCCGAGGAGTACGGGCGCGCCGCCGAACTCAAGGACCGGATCGCCGGCCTGGAGGAGGAGCTGGACCGCTCCGGCGGGGAACGGGAACAGAGCGCGAGCGTCACCGCCGAGGACATCGCCGAAGTGCTCTCCGCCCGTACCGGCATCCCCGTCTCCCAGCTCACCGAGACCGAGCGCCACCGGCTGATGAAACTGGAGGACGCCCTCCACGAGCGGGTGATCGGCCAGGACGAGGCCGTGGTCGCCGTCTCCCAGGCGGTCCGCCGGGGCCGGGCCGGGATGGGCGACCCCGACCGCCCCACCGGCAGCTTCCTCTTCCTCGGCCCCACCGGCGTGGGCAAGACCGAACTCGCCAAGGCCCTCGCCGAACTCCTCTTCGGCGACGCCGACCGCATGGTCCGCTTCGACATGAGCGAGTTCCAGGAGAAGCACACCGTCTCCCGGCTGGTCGGCTCGCCCCCCGGATACATCGGGTACGAGGAGGCCGGCCAGCTCACCGAGGCGGTGCGCCGCAAACCGTACAGCGTCGTCCTCTTCGACGAGGTCGAGAAGGCCCACCCCGATGTCTTCAACCTGCTGCTCCAGGTCCTCGACGACGGACGGCTCACCGACGCCCAGGGCCGGACGGTCGACTTCCGCCACACCGTCGTCATCATGACCAGCAATATCGGCTCCCAGCGCATCCTCGCCCACCACGGCGAGGTGGACGAGATCAGGGACGACCTGATGGGCGATCTGCGGGCGCACTTCCGGCCGGAGTTCCTCAACCGGGTGGACGAGGTCATCGTCTTCCACGCCCTCACCCGGGCCGACCTCATCCATATCGTGGACCTGCTGCTGGAGGGGACCCGGCGCCGGCTCCACGCCCAGCACGTCGGCTTCGAGATCACCGAGGAGGCCAAGGAACGGCTGGCCAACCTCGGCTACCAGCCGGAGTTCGGGGCCCGCCCGCTGCGCCGCACCATCCAGAGCGAGCTGGACAACCGGCTCTCCACCATGCTGCTCGACGGGACGCTGAGCCCCGGTGACACGGTGCTCGCCGAGGTACGGGACGGTGAGCTGGCGGTGTCGCTGAAACCCGGCACGGAGACCGCCACCTCCGGGACCTCCGGCACTGCCGATGGCTCCGACACCTCCGACGCGCCCGAGGGGGAGCCGCCGGGCACCTGACCGCCGGTCAGCGGGGCGCGGGACGGGCGGTCAGCGGGGCGCGAGACGGGCGGTGAACCACTCCTCGGCCGCGCGGGCCACCCGCTCCAGGGCGCCGGGCTCCGCGAAGAGATGACCGGCACCCTCGACCACCAGCAGCCGGCCCCCACCGCCCAGCCGGGCCAGCGCCCGGCGGTTGAGGTCCAGCACCTCGGGGTCGGCGCCCCCGACCACCAGCAGCGTGGGGGCCCGCACGGCGGCCAGCCGATCGGCGGCGAGATCGGGCCGCCCGCCCCGGGAGACCACGGCGGCACAGGGGGAGCCGGGCTCGGCCGCCGCCCGGAGCGCGGCGGCGGCCCCGGTACTGGCGCCGAAGTACCCGACCGCCAGGGAACCGAGGCCCGGCCGGGCGAGCAGCCACCGGGTGGCCTCCGTCAGCCGGTCGGCCAGCGTCGCCACGTCGAAGACCAGGGCCCGGTCGGCCGCCTCCGCCTCGGAGAGCAGATCGAACAGCAGGGTGCCGAGACCGGCCCGGTTGAGCCCGTCGGCCACCGCCCGGTTGCGCGGACTGAACCGGCCGCTGCCCGTGCCATGGGCGAAGAGCACCACCCCGGACGCGCCCGGAGGCAGCGCCAGGGTCCCGGCGAGGCGCGCCGCCCCGGCGGGGATCAGCACCTCCGTCCGCACCGCTCCGCCGCCCGGGTCCCGCTCCGGGCCGCCGGCCGCCGCCCTGCGCAGCGCGGCGACCACCTCGTCGTCCCCGGTCTGGGTGAAGTCCGTGTAGAACTGGCCCACCGCCGCGAACTCCGCCGGGGTCTCCAGCGCGATCAGCTCATCGGCCTCACCCGCGAGCCGGTCCGTCCACTCCGGCGGGGCGACCGGCACCGCGAGCACCACCCGCCCGGCGCCCCGGGCGCGGACGATCCGGCAGGCGGCCCGCGCGGTCGACCCCGTCGCCACCCCGTCGTCCACCACGATCACCGTCCGGCCCGCCAGCGGTTCGGGGGGCCGCTCGCCCCGGTAGCGGTCGGCGCGCCCGGCGAGGACCGCCCGCTCCCGCTCCTCCACCGCCGCCACCTCGGCCCGGGTGACCCCGGCCCGCCGGACCACCGGGTCGTTGATGACCCGTACCCCGTCCTCACCGATGGCGCCCATGCCCAGCTCGGGCCGGGAGGGCACCCCCAGCTTGCGCACCAGGCAGATGTCCAGCGGGGCGCCCAGCGCCTCGGCCACCCGGGCCGCGACCGGGACACCGCCCCGGGGCAGCCCCAGCACGACCGGGCGCAGCTCCCGCAGACCGGCGAGGCGCTCGGCCAGCCGCCGGCCGGCCTCGTCCCGGTCCGCGAAGAACGGAGGGTCGGTGTGATGCATGGGCCGCCTCCACGCGGGGGCGGCCCGCGGGATCCGCCGCCCGTGACGCCGTCCCCCGCGATCATTGTCCCCCAGCGGCCCCGGGCAGGCAGCCCGGAGCGGCCGGGCCGGACTGCCCGACCGGGGCCGGTGGGACGGCGGGGCGGGTCCGAGCCTGTGACCGCCGGTCACAGGATCAACGGATGACTGGTTCCCGGCCGGTGCCCCGCCCACGATGGACCCATCGCGCGGGATGGCGACCACCCAGCCCAGGAGCCGCCCCGGAGCCATCTCCCTCCCGCCCTCACCATCGGTCCGCGGCTCCTCACCCATGCCCGAAAGGCAGTGAAACCCCCGTGACCGCTCCACCGGAACCCGCCGCACCCGAGACCTTCGACCGTCTGCGGTACGCCGGGGTCTTCGCACTGCTCTTCCTCTTCGGCACCGAGACCTTCCTGGTCTCCCCGCTGCTGCCGTCCATCGCCGACGACATCGACGTCAGCGAGGCCGCCGCCGCCTCCAGCGTCACCGCGTACGTCCTGGTCTACGCCGTGTGCGCGCCCTTCCTCGGGCTGCTCAGCGACCGCTTCGGCCGCCGCCGCACGCTGATCGCCGGAGCCGTGCTCTTCCTGCTCTCCAACGCCATCGCCGCCGTCTCCACCGGGCTCACCCTGCTCGTGGTCTCCCGCGCCGTCGCCGGACTCGCCGCCGCGGCGGCCGGACCCGCGATCTGGGCCCATATCGCCGAGACCGCCCCCGACGCGGTCCGCGGCCGGGCCCTCGGCCTCGGCATGGCCCTTTTCTCCTGCGGCCAGGTCATCGGCGTCCCGCTGGGCGCGCTCCTCGCCGACGCGGCGGGCTGGCGCTCCGCCTTCCTCGCCATGGCCGTCGCCACCGGGGCCGCCCTGCCGCTGCTGCTCCGTCAGATCCCCGCGAGCCGCCCCTCGCCCGCCCGCGCCGGCGCCGCCCGGTCCGTGCTCGCCGCCTGGGGCGATCCGGCGCTGCGCCGCGCCCTGATCGTCAACACCGTCTTCCACACCGCCAACCTGGGTGCCTATACCTTCCTGGGCGCCCTGCTCGACGACCGCTTCGGGCTCTCGGTCACCGAACTCGGCCTGGTCGGTGTGCTGGTGGGAGTGGGCAGCGTGGCCGGCTCCCTGCTCGGCGGACGGCTCGGGGACCGTGCCCGGGCCCGGGGTGCCGGGGCGGGATCGGTCCCCCTGCTGCCGCTGTGGGCGGCGATCATGGCGGCGGGCATCGCCCTCACCGCGTACGGGCCCACCCTGGTGGTCGCGCTCGCCGGTGTGGTGCTCTGGTTCGTCGCGAGCGGTGGCTTCGTCACCGATCAGCAGACCCTCGCGGGCACGGTCGACCCCGAACTGCGTGCCACCTCCAGCGCCTGGCTGACCTCCACCATGTACGCGGGGACCGGCGTCGGCGCCTGGACGATCGGGCTCTTCGCGGATGTCGCCGCCGGCACCCTGGTCGTCGGTACCGGTTTCGCGCTGCTCGCGGCCGTGGGCGCGCTCGCCGTCACGGTGGGCGGCCGCCGGGCCGCTGCCGCCGCTCCGGTGACCGGCGGCCCGGCGGCCGATGAGCGTGCCGGTGAACCCGTCGGTGGGCGACAGGTGGCCGACGGACCGCAGGCGGACCGGCCCGTCGACCACGGCTGACACCACTGACCGACCGGGTCAGCCCGCCCGCCGGTCCCCCGCCCGCCGTACCGGCCGCAGCGGGCGGGTGGCCAGCCCGGTCATCCGCTCCCGGTCCGCCTCCCCGACCGGGGTGAAGAGCAGCACCAGCGCGCTGGGGTCGTCCACCGGGTGGAACGACGACAGCGCCAGCTCCACCCGTCCCGTACCGGCCGGTTCCACCGTCACCGCACGGGCCGTCAGTTCCGCCACCGAATGGCATCCCCACCAGTGGCGGAACTCCGGCGCGTCCCGGTCCAGATGCCCGTACACCTCACTGGTCCGGGGATCGGTGAGGGCCCGTCCGGCCTGGGCGCGGAAGTGCTGGAAGACATTCATCGCCAGCGGCTCCCAGTCGTGGAGCACCGTCCGCAGCCGCCGGTCGGCCACCATCAGCCACATCAGATTGCGCCGGTCGGCCGGGACCGAGGCGGGGTTGCCCCAGAGCGCGCTCCAGGCGGCGTTCCAGCAGACCAGGTCGAAATGACGGTCGAGCAGCGCCGCCGGGCTCGCGGGCCAGGAGTCCAGCACCGGGCGGACCGCGGCGGCCAGGGTGCCGCCGTCACCGTCGCCGGGTCCCGTCGCGGGGTCGTGGTACCCCGCCAGCCGCATGGCGTGGCGCTGGCCCGCGGCGTCCAGCCGCAGTGCCCTGCTCACCGCCGCCAGCACCTGCCGGGAGGCGGTCACCCGGCCCTGCTCCAGCCAGGTGTACCAGGCCAGACCCACGCCGGAGAGGGAGGCGACCTCCTCCCGGCGCAGCCCCGGGGTGCGTCTGCGGGCGGTCGCCACCAGCCCCACATCGGAGGGTTTCAGCAGCTCGCGGTGGGCCCGCAGAAAGGCGCCCAGCTCGGTGCTGGGGGCGGGAGTTGAGGTCATCGGACACGTCTCCTCGATGGCCGGTGGGGAGCGGACATGGGGCGGGGGCGGGACGCCGGGCCAGCGTAGCCCGGCGTCCCGCCCCCGCGGTACGGACAGCGCCCCGCCGGCCACGGCCGGCGGGGCTCGCGTCAGCCGCCCGTGCGCGGGGTCAGCCGCCAGAGGCGGACCGGCATCTCACTCACCCGGCCCCGTTCCCGCTGCCGCCGCCAGGCGCTCTCGCCCACCGCGGTGAAGAACTCCGCCCGCCGCTCCGGGGCGACCAGCCGGGCGTAGTAGTCGCCGAAGGTGGCCGCGTGGAAGTGCTCGTACTGGCCGGCGTCCGCCACCGTGACCCGGGCGGAGCGCTGGACCCCGGACTCGATCCGGAAGTGACGGCCCAGCAGTTCTTCCAGCTCACCGGGGGTGCGGGTGCGGACCGCGATCGGCAGGACCCCGCCCTTCGCGAAGAGTTCCGGCACCGCTTCCGGCGCGGTGCCGAGCGCCGTGAGCGTCTCCCGTACGATCTCGTCCTCCCCGCCGAGCCCGTCGCCGTCCCGGGCCGGGTGGTACGTCGTCAGCAGAAAGCTCCCGCCGGGGGCGAGGCGGTCGGCGATCCAGGCGAAGATCCGCTCCTCGTCCGGGTAGAGCCAGTGCAGCACCGAGGTCATCGTGATCACATCGGCCCGCTCCGGCACGGCGGGCGGGTCGGTGAGATCCGCCGGGAGCAGCCGGACCCTGGGGCCGTGGGCGGCGAGGCGGGTGCCCGCCTCCGCGATCCGGTGCTCGGAGCGTTCCAGCCCCACGGCCAGCCGCAGCGAGGGGAAACGGGCCAGGGCCTCCTGGAGCAACTGCCCGATGCCGCTGCCCAGATCGAAGAGGACGGCGGGCTCCCCGTCGACCGCGTCGAGCACCCAGTCGCGGTCGAGGACCTGCCGCAGGGTGCTGGCACGGTCGTAGCCGGCGAGGGTACGGGCCTGGTCCTCGGTGGCGGGGGCCTGAACGGAACTGCCGGTCACGGGCGGTCCTCCTGAGCGGGAGCGGGGGCGGGAGCGGATTCGGTACGGGCGGGGGCCGCGGTGCCGGGCTCCGCGGGGGCGGTGGCGGGGGCGCCGATGAGGGACTGGATCCGTTCCCGCGCCTCCCGCTGGTCGTAGCGCTTGTAGAGATTGATGCGGTTACGGGTGAGGTCGCCGCGGTGGACCTCCTCGTAGAGGTGCTGCCGCTGGCCGAAGGCGTCCCCGGTGAGTTCCCAGGCGAGCCGGAACAGCCGCGACTTGTGGTCGGCCCCGATGTCCTTGCCGCGCATATAGCGGTCGAGATGGGGCCGGAGCCGGGGGTGGGCCAGATCGTTCTCGGTGGGCTGCATCAGCAGCCCCGACGCCCCGATCCGGCGCACGATGTCGACGGCGCTCCCGGCGACCTCCGCCGACCAGACCCGTCCGGCGGCGGTGTCCCCGGGCGCCAGCAGCCCGCTGTCGGTGACCCGGGCCCGCGCCTCGGCCGCGTCAAGGAGCAGTTCGGTCAGTTCCGCGTACCCCGCGAGCCGCCCCAGGTCCTCCTGGACATTGCGGAAGCCGTCCACCCCGATGGACTCGGCGACCAGGGTGGCCGTCGCCAGCAGCGCCCGCAGCCGCTCCCGGTAGCGGACATGCCCGATGTACGCGCTCCACGCGTTGATCCGGCCGAGCCCCTCCCGGGCGAGCAGCCCGTCCCGCAGCAGGAAGACGCGGTCCCAGGGCACGGTCACATCGTCGAAGAAGAGCATGGCGTCCTGCTCGTCGAAGCGGGCGCCGATGGGATGGGAGTGGCCCCAGGGTTCGCCGCCGAGCGGCTCCCGGCACAGGGTGATCAGCCCGGGGGTGTTCAGCGGCAGCGCGAACCACACCACGAACTGTTCGCCGCGCCGCTGGGTGAAGGAGGCGGAGAGATAGACCAGCACCTCATGGGCGAGCGGGGCCAGGGTGGTGAGCTGTTTGGCGCCGCGCACCACCACGCCCCGGTCGTTCTCCTCGACCACCCGCAGGGCGAGATCGGGGTCGTCCACGGGGTCGGCCGACCGGTCGATCTGCGGGTCGCCCAGGGCGTGCGAGAGCACCAGGTCATGGGTGGCGCAATGGCGGTACCAGGCCTCCGCGTTGGCCCCCGCGCCGGGCCTGGCCCGCTCCAGCCGGTGGCGGAAGTCATGCACCCCGACGGCGATGGAGGCCATGAAGGCGGGGGAGCGGCCGTGCTGGCCCAGCGACTGGGCGTGCCAGAACTCGGCGCTGCGGCGCTGGGTCCGCAGCTCCTCCAGGGTGCGCGGCGGCTGGTAGCCCCGGGCGAGCCGCAGCCCGCTGTCGGGGTCCTTCCAGGTGAGCAGGGAGCGGTGGGCGGGGTCGTGCTGGAGGTCCAGCAGCCGGGCGATCTCATCGACGGCGGGCCGGAAGGCGGGGTGGTCCGCCGGGTCGGTGATCCGCTTGCCGTCGAGGTACAGCTCGCGTCCGTCGGAGAGCGAGGCACGGTAGCGGTCACCGGTGAGCAGCCCTTCACCGAGCAGGGATGCGGGCGGTTCCGGTCGGGTCATTCACGGGCTCCTGTCGGGGTCATGGGCGGGTGGTGCAGTCGGCGGTAGCCGCCGTCGTGGTAGAGCAGGGGGTCGCCGGGGCCGCCGCCGGAGCCGATGACCCGTCCGACGAGGACGGCGTGGTCACCGCCGGGGAGCACGGTGTGCAGCCGGCAGTCGAACCAGGCGAGGCTCTCCTCCAGGACCGGCGCCCCGGTGTCGTCGCGCATCGGCGCGTGGGTGAAGAACCCCAGGGCGTGGCCGGCCCCGGGGGATGCGAACCGCCGGGCGAGCGCCTCCTGTCCGGCGCCGAGCACCGATACCGCGTACCGGCCGCTGGCGCGGGCCGCGACGGCGAGCGGGCTGCGGGCGGCGACGGCCACACTGATCAGCAGGGGGTCGAGCGAGAGGGTGCAGAGCGAGGACACGGTCTTGGCGTAGACGTCCTCGCCGGACCGGGTGGTGAGCACCCCGACCCCGGTGGTCCAGCGGCGGGCGGCCTCCCGGTAGGCGTCCGCCCCGGGCCGCTCGGCCGTACCTCCCCGGGGCCGGGCGGCGGCGATGGTCCCCGGGGGCGGTGTCGCCCCGCTCATCGCAGCCCCACCCGGTAGGCGCGCAGCCACTCGTCCACCTGGACGAGATGGTCGAGACCGCCGACCGGATTGGGCGCGGTGCGCGGGCTCGGCAGCGGGCGGCCCTCGGCGAGCGCGGTGCGGACCAGCTCCCGGTCCACCAGCTCGAAGACGGGCGCCTGCCGGTCGGCCAGCAGCTCCTGGGCGCGGGCGGCCAGCACCTCGCCGTAGCGGACGGCGGGTGTCGAGGGATAGCCGCTCTTGGGCCGGTCGGTGACCTGGGGCGGCAGCAGATCGCGGACGGCGTCCCGCAGCAGTCCCTTGGGACGGCCGCCCGGGGTCCGCAGCGCCCAGGGCACCTGGGTCACGTACTCCACCAGGCGGTGGTCGCAGAAGGGGACCCGGACCTCCAGGCCGACCGCCATGCTCACCCGGTCGACCCGCTCCAGCAGCGGTGGCAGCCAGCGGGTGAGCGCCAGATGGAAGACCTCGCGCAGCCGCCGCGCCCCGTCGTCCTCGCCCGCCAGCCGGGGGGCGCCGGCGAGGGTGCGGCGGTACTGCTCGGCGGTGTACTCGGCGGGCCGCACCTCGGCGGCCACCTCCGGCCGGAGCAGGGCCGCCGGTGTGGTGCGGCCGTGCAGCCAGGGGAAGGTGCCGGAGGCCAGGGCCGCCGGGTCGTGGAAGTAGGGGTAGCCGCCGAAGATCTCGTCGGCCGCCTCGCCGGAGAGCGCCACCGTCGAACGGCGCCGCACCTCCCGGAAGAGCAGATACAGCGAGGCGTCCATCTCGCCCCAGCCGGGCCGGTCGCGGGCGCGCAGCACGGCGTCCCGGGCGTCCAGCAGATCGTCGTCGGGGATCACCACCGAGGTGTGCAGGGTGCCGATGTGGTCGGCCGCCGCCCGGACGAACGGGGCGTCGGCCCCGGTGCGCCAGGCGTCGGGGGCCCGGTCCGCGCTGCCGGGGAAGTCCACCGAGAAGCTGGTGATCTTGGACTGCCCGGTGCGTTCCGCGGCCAGTGCGGCGAGGGCGGTGATCGCGCTGGAGTCCACTCCTCCGGAGAGCAGGGAGCAGAGCGGTACATCGGCGATGAGCTGGCGTTCCACGGTGTCGGCGAGGAGTTCCCGTACGGTCCGCAGGGTGGTGGCCGGATCGTCGGTGTGCGGCCGGGCCCCCGGGGACCAGTAGCGGGTGGTCCGGGTGGCGCCCCGGGTCACCGTGACGATCTCGCCGGGCAGCACCTCGTACAGCCCCCGGAAGAGCCCGTGCCCCGGTGTGGGCGCGGCGGGCAGCGCGAACAGCTCCGCGATCCCCTCGGTGTCGAGTTCGGCCCGGAAGCGGGGGTGGGCGAGGACCGCCTTGGGCTCGGAACCGAAGAGCACCCCGGTGGCGTGCGGATGCCAGAACAGCGGTTTGACGCCGAGCCGGTCCCGTACCAGCGACAGTTCCTGGCGCGCGGTGTCCCACAGGGCGTAGGCGAAGATGCCGTTGAGCCGGCCCGGTGCGTCGGCGCCCCACTGGAGGTGGGCCCGGAGCACCACCTCGGTGTCGGAGCGGGTACGGAAGACATGGCCCAGGGCGGTCAGCTCCCGGCGCAGCTCGGGGTGGTTGTACAGCTCCCCGTTGTACGAGAGGACCGCGCGCGGCCCGGTGCCGGCGGTGTCCGGGGTGTCGGCGAGGGGCTGGGCGCCGCTGTCGGGGGCGATGACGGCGAGTCGGCGGTGGCCCAGGGCGGCGTGCCGGGAGAGCCAGATGCCCGAGTCGTCCGGACCCCGGCAGGCCAGGGTCGCGGTCATCGCCCGCAGGGTCGCCTCCCGGTGCCGGTCGTCGGGGCCGTCCGGCGCCCAGTCGGTCCAGCCGGTGACTCCGCACATCAGGACTCCTCGGGTGTGTCGGGGGCGGTGGCCTCCCAGCGGCAGCCGTGGCCGGTGGGGCCGGTGCGCAGCTGGTGGACGGGGAGATAGCCCTTGGCGCGGATATTGGAGCCGATCGCCTCGGTGCAGTAGGTGCAGGGGGAGGCGAGGGTGAGCCGGACCCCGGCACGGCGGGCCTGCTCCCGGTAGTCCCAGATGGCGCAGTGGGTGATGGTGAGCGCGGCGTGGCGCACGGGGCCGGTGGGGGCGGCGGTGCCGTCGAACTCGTACTCCGAGCCGTAGAGTTCGGCCTGGCGGGCGATGCGGTGGACGGGGTCGGCGGCGCCCCGGCCGTGGTCGGGCTCGACCCGGCGGTGCACCTCCGCGTTGGACCGGGCCCAGTCGGCGAGGACGGACTCACCGAAGCGGGCTATGAGGAAACGTTCCATCAGGGCCTGGCCCCGGAAGAAGAGGCGCTGCCACTCGCTCGCGGGGGCGGAGCGGGGATCGGGCAGATCGGCGAAGAGTTCGGCCTGGAGCGCGAACCACTCGATGAGGTGCTCCTCGTCGCCGACGGAGCCGAGGAGGGCGGTGAGGCCCGCCTCGGCCTCGTGCAGCCGCCGGCGCCAGAGCGCGGAGCGCTCGGTGTCCGGCATGGCGCGGTAGACGTTCCGGGACGGCTCCTCCGGCTGCGGGGACCCGGGCCCGGGGGCGCCGGGAGGAGCCAGCAGCGAGGTGCGGACGCCGGGTGCGGCGGGCGGTTTCCGGGGCTCCGGCGGCGGTGCGGCGGGCCCGGGCCCGGACCCGGGGCCGGGTCTGGACCCGCTCTCCGGCGCGGAGCGGGAGGACCCTCCTTCGGGCGGTTCGTTCATGGGGTCTCCTGGTGCGCGTGAGGGTGCGGCGGATGCGGGAACGGGCGGCCCCCCGGTCCCGTCGTCCACGCTAGGAGGCGGGTCCCGCGCCCCAGAAGCCACGAACGGAGTCGGTGGCGGAGACCATCAGCCCACCCCGGATGCTCCGAAGGTCGCCCCGGGCGCGGTGCGTTCCCCGGGGTGTACGGGGCCTGCGCATCCGCCGTGTCGGTGTCGGGCCTCGGTGGCACGGCCGGTGCGTGGTGCGGGAGCCGAGCGCGCCCGCCGGGGACGGCGCCCGCGGACCGTGGCCGAGGGAGGTCGACCGCCCCGGTCGATGGCGGTCCGCCGGGCGACGGCCCGGACCCGTGCCGGTACGGGAGCCTCGGACGGGGTACGACACCTGGGCCCTCGGGGCCGGTCCTGAGCCCTTGCCCGGAGTGCCCGGCCGCCCGAGCGGTCGGGATTGTGGACCCCGGCCGCTGACGGACATCGGTACGGGCGGGGCCGCCCACGGGTGTGTGCCGTTTGCGCGGGTCCCTTCCACCGGGCGGGGCGGACTTCCGTCGCACGGGCGCCGGGCGACGCGCCCGGGAACCGCCCCGGAGCTGCGCTTTTCCGGCCGGGGCCGATGACCTCCGGGGGAGTGGGGACCGGCGCTGCCCTCCCGGGGAGGGCAGCCGTCCACGCGGGCGTCCACCGCGTGGAGCCGCCCGCACGAGGGCCGGGCCGCTATCGGGCCGGCCCGGGTCGTCCCCGGGGGGTCGCGCCCGGGCACGGGCTCTTCCGCCCGGGGCCGGGGCACGCCGGGTTCGGGTCCGTGGTGTGGTGCTGTCCGGACGGGGGCGGGCGACACGGGACCCGGGCCGGGCCCCTCCGGCTGCGGGCACCGGGCCGGAGCGCGGGATCGGGTCGGCAAGGGATGCCCCCGGGTCCCGGCGCCGGGTCTTCCCGCTCCGGGCGGCGGGGCGCGCGGTGTTCGGACGGATGCGGGCGACCCGGGTCTGGGCCGGAGTGCGGGAGCCGGGTGCGGTGGCGGGTGGTGCGGGCTCACGTTGGCGGGGCCCGGGTCCCGGCGCCGGGTCTTGCCGCCCCGGGGCGGTACGTGGTCCTGGGACGGAGGATGGGGCCGACCCAGGGGCGGCGGCCGGTGGTGTGCGCGGGAGTTGGGGGCCCCGGGCTCCGGCGCCGGGTCCTCCCGCTCCAGGTGCGGGGCGTGCGGGGCCCGGGTGTCTGCCGTGGAGCGCCCGGGCGGGTGTGCGGGCGCCCGGGGCCGTGCCGGGGCCGTGCCGGGGTGCGGTCCGGCACGGCTCTCCCGGCGCGGGCAGGCCCCGGGCCCGGGTGGGCCCGGGGTGGGGTCAGGGTCTTCCGTTCGGAGCAGGCTGGATCGGGGAGCGGGGTCGGGTCAGCCCGCCAGGCCGTGGCGGTGGGCGTAGAGCGCCGCCCGCAGGCGGTCCGACTGCCCCGTCTTCCGCATCGCCTGCGTCAGATGTTTCTTCACCGTCGCCTCGGCCAGCGCCAGCTCCCGCCCGATCTCCGCATTGCTCAGCCCCCGCGCCAGCTGCGCCAGCACCTCCCGCTCCCGCTCCGTCAGCCCGCAGTGCTGCGGCGGTGGCTCCGCCGCCTGCCCCGCCAGGCTGGCCGCGTGCACCGGCGCGGGCGGCGGCGCGGGCAGGAAGACGGTGCCCCCGCCCGCCGCCAGCGATACCGCGCCGATGATGTGGTCCTCCGGCAGATCGAGCGGAAAGCAGCCACTCGCCCCGGCGAGCAGCATCCGGCTGGCCTCCGTGGTGCTCTCGGCCCGCCGCAGCAGCAGGACCCGCGCTCCCGCGTGCCCCTGCGGCCCCCGCAGCCGTACCACCGAGGCGAGATCGTCCGCCAGCGGCGCCCGCCCGCCGAGCAGCACCACATCCGGCCGGACCCGCCGTACCGCCTCCATCGCCCGGTCCGGGTCGCCGGAGCTGCCCACCACACTGATCCCCGGCACCGGAGCGAGCACCCCGCGCAGCCCCGCACGGGCCACCGGATGCCGCTCCACCAGCAGGACCCGGGTGGTGGACACGGCCCGGGGCCCCGCGTCCGGGCAGAGCGGATGACCGCAGACGCACCCCACCGGGGCGGGCAGACGGTAGCGGCCGGCCGGCCCCGGCTGCCGCTCGTCGGCGAGCAGCTGATGACCGGCTATCAGATCCAGCGGATTGTCTATCTCACTGTGCAGGGCGCGGGCGTCCCCGGCCGGATCGATCAAGCCGCACGACGGATTTCCGCTCGCTGTCCCGGCCGGCGGACGGGGCAGCGGCAGCGGGACGGCGGCGGTCCCGGAGACGGGTTCTCGGAAGCGGTACGGCATCGCGTGGTTCCCCTCGGACACGATGGTGACACCGGACTCCTCCGCGTATCCCTGACCTGCCATCAGGCCGTCGTGACCTGGGCGTTCTGGGGGAGGGGACAGGCCCGGCAGGAAAGGAGGAGAAGGCGCTGCTGTCCGATGGTGAAGGTCAGCCGGTGGAGGTCAGCGCCCGGCGATGGCGGGACAGGTCTCGTCGAAGCACCTGCGGTGCCACGAGCCACAGATACCGACCAGTGTGAAGTCGGTTCTTCGCCAAAGAGCCATAAGCCCAGCTTAGTGAGGGCTTCAGGGGACGGTCAACGCCGGTCGCCGTACAACTGTCCGCCCCGACGTGCTACCCGGCCGTGCGGATCCTATGACCGGAAGTATCCCCCAGGAACGCCTGCCTGGCTCCGGCCGGGCGCCGTACCCCATCCTTCGACTCACCGCCCGGACCGGCCCGCCGGGAAAGGTTCCGTGCCGCTGGACCGCCCCCGGCGGCTCCCCGTGGCACCGGAGCACCGGCCGTTCCCGCGCCGGGGCCCACCGCGCACCGCGACGCCGAGGCACCGCCCGGCCCCCACGGCCCCGCGCCTCCCGGACCACCCCCTCCCGTTCCATGGAAGGAACCCGACCATGCCCCGCCCCCCGAGCCCGCCCACCGCCGCCCGCCCCGGCGCGGCCCCGTGCAGGCCCGGCGCATGACGCGCTATCTGCTCCGCCGGCTGCTGCTCGCGGTGCCCACCGTGCTCGGGGTCACGCTGGTCGTCTTCCTCGCCGCCACCCTGGTCCCCGGCGACCCGGTCACCGCCTTCCTCGGCCCCGGCGCCCCGCCCGCGGCGCGGTCGGAACTCACCGAACGGCTCGGCCTCGGCGAGCCCGCCCCCGTCCGGTACGCCCGCTGGCTCGGCCATCTCCTCCGTCTCGACCTCGGCTTCTCCGTCTCCGCCCAGCGGCCCGTCGCCGAACTCCTGCTGCCCGCGGCGGGACAGACCCTGCTGCTGGCCGCCGCCGCGTTCACCCTGGTCGTCATCGGCGGAGTGCTCCTCGGCACCGTCGCCGCGCTGCGCCCCACCGGTCTGCGGGGCAGGTTCGCGGGCGGCCTCTCCACCCTCGCCGTCTCCGCGCCGCAGTACTCCGTCGCCCTGTTGCTGATCGCCGTCTTCGCGGTCGAGCTGCGCTGGTTCCCGGCGGGCGGCACCCACAATGTGCTCGGCCCCGGCGGCACCGGGGACCGGCTCGCCCATCTCGTGCTGCCCGCCGTCGCCGCCGCCCTGGTCCCGCTCGGCCTCACCGCCCGGGTCTTCGGCGCCGCGCTCGCCACCGTCCACACCTCGGACCTCGCCGACGGACTGCGCGCCCGCGGACTGAGCCGTACCGCCGTACTGCGGCACTCGCTCCACAACGCGTCTCCCGCCCTGCTCACCATCGGCGGACTCCAACTCGCCTATCTGCTGGAGGGAGTCGTCTTCGTGGAGACCCTCTTCTCCTGGCCCGGACTGGGACGGCTGCTGTACGACGCGCTGGCCGCCCGGGATCTCGCCCTCGTCCAGGGCGGGGTGCTGCTCATCGCCGTCGCCTTCGTCGGCATCAACCTCGCCGTCGACACGGCCCACGCCCTGATCGACCCGAGGATCAGGAGCGCCCGGTGAAGCCCTCCACCGCCCCGGCGGCGCTCCCCGACCCCGGAAAAGCCCCCGAAAAGGCCCCCGGAGAAGCCCCCGGCAACACCACCGCAAGGCGCTCCCGTGGCGGCCTCGTGCCCGCCGCGCTGGCCGTACTGCTCTGCCTGATCGCGCTCGTCGGACCCTGGCTGCCGCTGCCCGACCCCACCGCCGGCACCCTCGACGACCGGCTGCTGGACCCCGGCAGCCCGGGACACCCGCTCGGCACCGACAGCCAGGGCCGGGACATGGTCGCCCGGCTGATCGCGGGCGCCCGCCCCTCGCTCCTCGGCGGGATCGTCCCGGTCGCCGTCGCCGCCCTCGTGGGCACCGCCCTGGGCGCCGTCGCCGGACTCGGCGGACGCCTCACCGAACACGCCGTGCTCCGCACCCTCGATGTGCTCTACGCCTTCCCCGGCGTGCTGCTCGCCCTCACCGTCGCCACCGTGCTGGAGCCCGGACTGACCACCACCGTCATCGCCCTCTCCCTCGTCCTCACCCCCGCCGTCGCCCGGGTCGTCCTCACCGAGGTGCGCCGCATCCGTACCGCCGAATACCTGGAGGCCGCCCGGGTCAGCGGAGCCTCCCGTACCGCCGTCCTCCTCTTCCAGGTCGCCCCGGTGATCGCCCCGGTCGTCCTGGTCCACTGCTCGTCCCTCATCGGACTCTCCGTGGTCTACGCCGCCGGCCTCTCCTTCCTCGGCCTCGGCACCCCGCCCCCGGCCGCCGAATGGGGCGCCATGCTGGACGAACTCCGGCCCGTCCTCCTCACCCACCCCGAGGTCGCGGTGCTGCCCGCGCTCACCGTCCTGTTCGTGTCGGTGGTCTTCAACACCCTCGGGGACGCGCTGCGGCGCCGCACCGGGGACCACGCCACCCCGGCCCCGGAGACCGTCCGATGACCGCCCGCCCCCTTCCCCGGACCACCCCCGCGTCCACGGCCGGAACCGGGCCCGGCGGCCCGCCCGCGCTGGAGATCACCGGCCTCACCGTCCAGCACGCCGGCCCCGCCGGAGCGCCCCCCGCCGTCGACGGAGTCTCCCTGCGGATCGACCCCGGAGCCGCCTTCACCCTCGTCGGCGAGTCCGGCAGCGGCAAGACCACCGTCGCCCGTACCGTCCTCGGGCTCACCGCCCCCGGGGCCACCGTCACCGGCAGCGTCCGCGCCGACGGCACCGAACTCCTCGGACAGGACGAACGGAGCCTCTCCCGCATCCGGGGCCGCCGCATCGGCTATGTCCCCCAGGACCCCACCGGCTCCCTCGACCCGCTCCGCCGTATCGGCCCCCAGCTCACCGAGGTCCTGCTGCGCCATGGCGCGGCCCCCGGACGGCGCGCCGCCCGCGACGCCGTCCCCGCCCTGCTGGCCCGCGCCCAGATCACCGACCCCGAACGCGTCGCCCGCAGCCGGCCCCATGAACTCTCCGGCGGACAGCGGCAGCGTGCCGCCATCGCCCTCGCCGTCTGCTGCGGGCCCGCGCTGCTCGTCGCCGACGAACCCACCACCGCCCTCGACCCCCTGCTGCGCGCCCGGATCCTCGACCTCTTCACCGCCCTGCGCACCGGGACCGGCCTCGCCCTGCTCTTCATCACCCACGATCTGACCGCCGCCCGGCGCATCGGCGGCCGGGTCGCCGTCCTGCGGGCGGGCCGGATCGTGGAGACCGGCGACACCGCCGATGTCCTGCGCGACCCCGGCCACCCCTACACCGCCGAACTCGTGGCCGCCGCCGCACCCGGCGCGGTCCGGCGGAAGGCGTCCGCCGCACCCGGAGCCGGCCGATGACCGCCCTGACTCCGCTGACTCCGCTGACCGAGCCGACCGTAACCCCCCGTCCCCGTACCGGGAGCGAGCCCATGACCGCACCCCTTCCCGCCGGGGACGAGCGCCCCCTGCTCGCCCTCACCGATGTCACCCAGGAGTACCCCGGCACCGGCTCCGCCCCCGCCCGGACCGCCCTGCGCGACATCCGGCTGGAGGTCCGCCCCGCCGAGACCGTCGGCCTGGTCGGCGAGTCCGGCTCCGGCAAGTCCACCCTCGCCCGGATCGCCCTCGGACTGATCCCGCCCACCCGGGGCACGGTCCGCTTCGACGGTGAGGACCCCTACCGGTGGCGGGGCCGCCGCGCCCGCCCCGCCCGCGCCCGCCTCCAGTACGTGCCCCAGCACCCCTACGGCTCCCTCAACCCGGCGCTCCCCTGCGGCCACGCCGTCTCCTTCGCCCTGCGCGCCCGGGGGGTTCCCCGCCGGGACCGCCCCGAGGAGACCGCGCGACTGCTGCGGCTCGCCGGACTCGACCCCGCGCTCGCCACCCGCCGCCCGCGCGAGCTGTCCGGCGGACAGCTCCAGCGGGTCGCCCTCGCCCGCGCCCTCGCCACCGGCCCCGCCCTGCTGATCTGCGACGAACCCACCTCGGCGCTGGACCCCCGGGTCCAGGCCCGCCTCCTCGACCTGCTCGGCTCCCTCCAGGAGAGCCAGGGCCTCGCCTATCTCCTCATCTCCCACGATCTGGCGGTGGTCCGGCGGCTGGCCCACCGGGTCGTCGTCCTCCGCGACGGCCGGATCGTCGAACACGGCCCCGCCGACCGGATCTGGGAGACCCCCCGACATCCGTACACCCGCGCCCTGCTGGCCGCCGGGGACCCGGACCGTTCCCCTGTCCCTGGTGACCCAGAAGACCCGGAGGCACTGGAGGCCCCGGAGGCACTGGGGACACCGGAAACCCCAGAGCACCCGAAGGCCCTGAAAACCCCGGGGAACACCCCCGTACCGCTTCCCACCATCTGACCCACCCCGCGCCCCGCGCACCCAGAGGACACCCATGACGCACCGCCCCGAGCACCCCACCGCACCCGGCCACCGGCCCCGGCGCGCCCTCCCGCGCCGCCGGGCCGCCGCGCTCGTCGCCGCAGCCGCACTGCTGCTCACCGCCCCCGGCTGCGCCACCGACCCCGGGACCCGGCCCGCGAGCGGCAAGGGCGGCACCCTCGTCATCGGCTCGACCGGGAAGCTCCCCAACACCGACACCCTCCTCGGCGGCGCCGGATTCGAGGGGAAGCGGCTGGTCAGTTTTCAGCTGTACGAGGGCCTCACCCGCTACGACCTCTCCCGCACCGACGCCGCCCCCGAGATCACCGGCGCCCTCGCCACCTCCTGGAAGGTCGCCCCCGACCGCCGCACCTGGACCTTCCAGCTCCGCAAGGGCGTCACCTTCCACGACGGCACCCCCTTCGACGCCCAGGCGGTCGTCTTCAACCTCGACCGCTACCTCGACAAGAAGAGCCCCCACCACACCGACGCCCTCGGCGCCGCCGCCCAGGAGTACGCGGGCAGCATCGCCTCCTGGCGCGCCCGCGGCACCCACCGCGTCGAACTGGTCACCAAGAAGCCCAACGGCCACTTCCCGGACGACCTCGCCCATGTACTGATCGCCAGCCCCTCCGCCGTACGCTCCGCCGGAACCACCGGACTCACCCGCCGGCCCGTCGGCACCGGGCCGTTCTCCTTCGCCTCCCAGCGGCCCGGCGAGGAGATCCAGCTCACCCCCTACCGGCGCCACTGGCGCGGCGCCCCCCGGCTGGAGCGGCTGATCGTCAAGGCCCTCCCGGACGCCGCCGCCCGTACCGCCGCCCTGCGCTCCGGCTCCGTCAACTGGATCGAGTACCCCCACCCCGACGACCTCGCCGCCCTCAAGGCCGACGGGGCCCGGATCCTCACCAACCACTACGACCACCTCTGGTACTGGATCCTCGACACCGAAAGCGGACCGTGGAAGGACCCCCGGGTCCGCCGCGCCGCCAACTACGCCATCAACCGCGAGGCCATCGCCGAGAAGCTGCTCCACGGCACCGCCGACCCCGCCTACCAGGCCGCGCCCCGCTCCACCCTCGCCTACGACAAGGCCGGCGACCGCTACGGCTACGACCCCGCCAAGGCCCGCCGACTCCTCGCCGAGGCGGGCCGGAAGGACGGCTTCCGCGCCTCGGTCACCGTCCCCACCGCGGGCTCGGGCAATCTGCTCCCGGTGCCCATCGCCGAAGCGCTCCAGCGCGACCTCGCCGCCGTCGGCATCGAGGTGGAGATCCGCACCACCGACTGGTCGACGCTGATCGCCGCCGAGGCCCGGGGCGAGGTGGCCCGCGGCTCCGACGCCATCGCCCAGTC
Organism: Streptomyces sp. NPDC000594; assembly: GCF_040299965.1. Taxonomy (NCBI): domain Bacteria; kingdom Bacillati; phylum Actinomycetota; class Actinomycetes; order Kitasatosporales; family Streptomycetaceae; genus Streptomyces; species Streptomyces sp. NPDC000594. The sequence continues at coordinate 87,854 of NZ_JBEPCY010000011.1, forward strand.
CACCACCCTCTTCCAGTCCGAGGCGCTGCTGCCGCTCTTCATCGGCAGCGACAGCACCTTCTGGACCGGCGGCTACGGCAACGCCCGCGTCGACGCCCTGCTCGCCTCCGCCGCCGCCTCGCCCGACCGGGCCGTACGCCAGCGCGCCTACCGCGAGGCCCTGACCCAGGTCACCCGGGACGCGCCCTGGCTCTTCGTCGTCAACGACCGCAACCCCCGGGCGCTCGCCCCCTCCGTGCGCGGCCTGGTCCAGCCGCAATCGTGGTTCCTGGACCTGACCACCGTCCATGTCACCGCCTGACCCGTACCACCCCGTACAACCGCACGTCACCCCGTACCCGCCCAGGGCCCCGTACGCCCCCCAAGGAAGGACGGCCGGTTCCATGACCGCCGAGCAACCCCCGCACCACCCCCGCACGGCGACCGGCGGCACCCCGCCGAACTGGGGCATCACCCTGCCCCTGCCCGGACTGACCATCGACCGTCACCGCTTCCTGGTGGAACGCCTGCCCGACCTCGGCTACACCGATGTGTGGAGCGCGGAGGGCGGCGGCACCGACGCCTTCACCCCGCTGGCGGCCACCGCCACCTGGTCGCCCAGCCTGCGCATCGGCACCGGGATCGTCCCCGTCCACACCCGGGGCCCCGCCGTCCTCGCCCAGACCGCCGCCACCCTCGCCCAGCTCGCCCCCGGCCGGCTGCTGCTCGGCATCGGATCATCCGTCCCCGCCCATGTCACCGACATCAACGGCATCCCCTTCGACGAGCCCTTCAAGCGGACCCGCGATGTGCTGCGCTTCGTCACCCGGGCGCTGCGCGGCGAGTACATCGCCGGTGACTTCGACACCTTCTCCATCACCGGCTACCGGCTGCCCCATCCGCCGGCCGAACCCGTCAAGGTCATCCTGGGCGCGCTGCGGCCGGGCATGCTGCGGCTGGGCTTCAACGAGGGCGACGGGGCCATCACCAATCTGCTCTTCCCGGACGACGTGCCGAAGGTGCTGGACGCGGTGGGCCCCCAGCCGCCCGGCAAGGAGCTGGTGGTGAAGGTGTTCGTCTGCCCCACCGAGGACACCGCGTACGCGCACCGGGCGACCCGGCCCTTCCTCGCCTGGATCCTCAACCGGGAGCCCTACCGCAAGTTCCATGAGTGGCTGGGCCATGGCGAACTGCTCCGGGAGTGCCACGCCGCCTGGTCGGCGGGCGACCCCGAGGCGGCCCAGAAGGCGCTGCCCGACGAGGTGGTCGACGGCCTCTTCATCAGCGGCTCCCCCGAGGAGTGCCGGGAGCGGATCCTCGCCTACCACCGGCCCGGGGTGACCACCCTTCAGCTGTATGTCTCGCTGCCGCCGGATGAGTTCGCCAGCCGGGCCCGGCTGCTGGACACCCTGGCGCGGCTGGGACCCGCCGCCCGCTGAACGGGCCGCCCGAGGGCGCGCCCGGAACCATCTGTGCAGGGAACGAGGACGGAGTGAGCATGGAACTGGATCTGCGGGGCGGGATCCGCGCCGCCCCGGTCGCGGGCGCCACCCCCGGGGAGCGGCAGGCACTGCGCTTCGCCCCGGACCCGCCGGAGCGCGACGCCGACCCCGCGCATGTGGCGAGGACCGCCCAGGAGAACGAGGAGGACGGCCTGGACAGCGCCCTGGTCACCCAGTCCAGCTCCTGGCCCGACCCCTGGCTGGTGGGGGCGTGGGCGCTCGCCGCCACCAGCCGGCTCCGGATCGCCGTCGCCCACCGCGCCGGGATCACCGCCCCCACCTCGGCGGCGCGCTCCCTCGCCACCCTGGACCGGCTCTCCGGCGGCCGGGTCTCGGCCCATGTGATCGTCGGCTCCAGCGACACGGATGTCGCCCGCGACGGCGATCTCCTCACCAAGGCGGACCGCTACCGCAGGGCCGGGGAGTATCTGGAGCTGTTCCGGCGCGGTCTGACGGAGCGCCGGGGCTTCGACCACCGGGGCGAGTTCTACCAGGTGCGCGACGCCCGCCCGGGGGTGTGGCCGAGGCCGGGCGGCGAGCTGATCTCCTTCGGCGGGTCGTCGCCCGAGGGGGTACGGCTCGCCGCCCGGTTCGCGGAGGTGTACGCGGTCGCCCCCGGGCCGCTGCCGACCACCCGGCGGCGTATCGCCGAGGCCCGTACGGCGGCGGCCGAACACGGCAGGACCCTGCGTATCTGGCGCCATGTCACCCTGGTCCTCGACCGGACCGACGAGGCGGCGGCGGAGCGGGCCCGCCGGATCGGCCGGGACGCCATCCGGCTGGCGACCGCCCCCGAGTCACGGGGCCGGCGGGACGCCGTCCAGCTGGACCGGGACCGCGAGCGCGGACTCACCGGCCCGGACCGGAGCGACCAGGAGCGGATCACCGCCTATGTCCGCCGCTCCCTCGCCGGGGCCTTCGTCGGCTCGCCGGAGACCGTCGCCGAACGGATCGGCAGACTCCGCGCGGCGGGCGTCGACATCGTCCAGCTCGACACGGCGGTCGAGACCGACCAGGACCGGGATCTGCGCCGGGCCCTGATCACCCGGCTGCGCAGCGGCTTCCTGCCGCCCCCGGCCCGTGGCGGCCGCCACCCCCGCCAGGGCTGGTGAGCCGCGGGCGGCGGCCGGTCCGGGGGCCGGGCTCAGGACGGCCCGGCCCCCGCCGAAGGGCCCCGGAAGGTACGGCGGTAGGCGTGCGGGGTGGTCTCCAGGGTCCGCAGGAAGTGATGGCGCAGCAGGGCGGCGGTCCCGAAGCCGGTCCGGCCGGCGATGGTCTCCACGGTGTCGTCCGTGGTCTCCAGCAACTGCTGTGACAGCAGGATCCGCTGGCGCAGCAGCCATCGGTAGGGCGTGGTCCCGGTCTCCTGCCGGAAGCGGCGGGCGAAGGTCCGGGGCGACATATGGGCCCGCTCGGCCAGCCCCTCCACGGTGATCTCCCGGTCGAGATGGTGCTCCATCCAGGCCAGTACCGTGCCGACGGTGTCACAGCGGGCGGACGGCAGGGGCCGTTCGATGTACTGGGCCTGTCCGCCGTCGCGGTGCGGCGGTACGACCATCCGCCGGGCGACGGTGTTGGCGACCCGGGGGCCGTGCTCCTGCCGCAGGACATGGAGGGAGGCGTCGATGGCGGCGGCGGTCCCCGCCGAGGTGATCACCGGCCCCTCCTCGATGTAGAGCACCCCCGGGTCGACGATCGCCCGGGGGAAGCGCTCGGCCAGCGCGCGGGCATGGCGCCAGTGGGTGGTGCACCGCCGTCCGTCGAGCAGCCCGGCCGCGCCGAGGACGAAGGCGCCGGTGCAGACGCTCAGCAGCCTGGCCCCCCGGCCGGCCGCGTGGCGCAGCGCCGTCAGCAACTCCTCCGGATAGGCACGGGTGGGGTAGTCGCCCCCGGTGGGCAGGGCGATCAGATCGGCCTCTTCGAGCCGGTCGAGCCCGTGCGGGGTGGCGATCTCGAAACCGGCGTGGGTGCGCAGCCGGGGTCCGGCGGCGGAGACCACGGCGAAGTCGTAGACGGGCAGCCCGTCGTCGCTGCGGTCGTGCCCGAACACCTCGCACAGGACGCCGAGTTCGAAGGGGTGGACCACATCGAGCAGGACGACGGCGACATTTCTCAGCATGGTCGCAGTGTGGCAGTAATTCGATTCCCGATGACAGTCCTGCCACTGCCGGGCGGGGGCCGGGGCGGCGAGAGTTGACCGCATGACCTCTTCCACCGCACTCAGCTGGATCGTGCTGTCCGGCCTCGCGCTGCTCCTTCTGTCGCCCTCGCTCGCCGGGCACCTCCGGGACCGCCGGATCGACCGGCAGCTGGGGGAGGCGGAACGGCGGCCCCATGACCCGGTGCCCGGGCCGGGCACCCGGGCCGCCCGGTGGGACCCGGGCGTCCAGGAGTGCCCGGCCGCGCCCGTACGGCTCCCGGCGCGGACCTGACCCCCGTACGGCTCCCGGTGCGGGACCGACCCCCGGACTGTTTCCGGCAAGGGGATGACCCCGTACCGTCCCGGCCCGGGTGGCCCCGGGGCGCGGCCGCCCGGGAAGGTCCCGGACGGCCGTACCCCGGGGGGTGTCAGGATCCCGACAGCTCCTCGCGGACCGTGCGGGCCGCGCCGACCAGGTTCTCCAGGGAGGCCCGGGTCTCGGTCCAGCCACGGGTCTTCAGACCGCAGTCGGGGTTGACCCAGAGCCGCTCGGCCGGGATGGCCTTGAGGCCGGTGCGCAGGAGGCGGGCGGCCTCCTCCTCGGACGGGACCCGGGGCGAGTGGATGTCCCAGACACCGGGTCCGGCCTCACGCGGATAGCCATGGGCCGCCAGCTCGTGGGCGACCTGCATATGGGAGCGGGCCGCCTCCAGGCTGATCACATCCGCGTCCAGGTCGTCGATGGCCTGGACGATGTCGCCGAACTCGGCGTAGCACATATGGGTATGGATCTGGGTGCCCGGCCGGACACCGGCGGTGGTCAGCCGGAAGGACTCGGTCGCCCAGTCCAGATAGGCGCCGTGGTCGGCGGCCCGCAGCGGCAGGGTCTCCCGGAGCGCCGGCTCGTCCACCTGGATCACCGCGGTGCCGGCCGTCTCCAGATCGGCCACCTCGTCGCGCAGGGCGAGCGCGACCTGGCGGGCGGTCTCGCCGAGCGGCTGGTCGTCGCGGACGAAGGACCAGGCCAGCATGGTGACCGGGCCGGTCAGCATCCCCTTCACCGGACGGTCGGTGAGGGACTGGGCGTACGAGGTCCAGCGGACGGTCATCGGCTCGGGCCGGGAGATGTCCCCGGCGAGGACCGGCGGCCGGACATAGCGGGTGCCATAGGACTGGACCCAGCCCTGCTGGGTGGCGAGATAGCCGGTGAGCCGCTCGGCGAAGTACTGGACCATGTCGTTGCGCTCGGGCTCGCCATGGACCAGGACATCGATCCCGGTCTTCTCCTGGAACGCGATCACCTCGGCGATCTCGGCCCGGATGCGCTCCTCGTACCCGGCGGTGTCGATCCGTCCGGCCCGCAGATCGGCCCGTGCAACGCGCAGTTCGTCGGTCTGCGGGAAGGAGCCGATGGTGGTGGTGGGCAGCTGCGGCAGCCCGAGGCGGGTGCGCTGGGCGACGGTCCGCTCGCCGTAGGGCTGGGAGCGGCGGCCGTCCGCGTCGGTGATCGCCCCGGTACGGGCCCGGACGGCCGGGTCGCGGGTGATCGGGGAGGCCGCGCGGGAGGCGAGCGCGGCCCGGTTGGCGGAGAGTTCGCCCCGGATGGCGTCGGTGCCCTGGGCGAGGCCCTTGGCCAGGGTGACGATCTCGGCGGTCTTCTGCCGGGCGAAGGCGAGCCAGCGCAGGATCTGCGGGTCGATGTCGCGTTCGGCGGCGGCGTCGATCGGGACATGCAGCAGCGAGCAGGAGGCGGCCACATCGACCCGGTCCGCGAGCCCCAGCAGGGTGCCGAGGGTGGCGAGAGACTTCTCCAGGTCGTTGACCCAGATATTGCGGCCGTTGACGACTCCGGCGACCAGCCGCTTGCCGGGCAGCCCGCCGACGGCGGCCAGCTTCTCCAGGTTGGCGGCGGCGGCCTCGGTGAAGTCGAGGGCGAGACCCTCGACGGGTGCCTTGGCGAGGACCGGCAGGGCCTCGCCCAGCTGGTCGAAGTAGGAGGCGACCAGCAGCCGCGGACGGTCCGTGAGGGCGCCGAGATCACGGTAGGCGCGGGCGGCGGCGTTCAGCTCCGCCGGGGTGCGGTCCTGCACCAGGGCGGGCTCGTCCAGCTGGACCCATGCGGCACCGGCGGCCCGGAGATCGGCGAGGACGGCCCCGTACACCGGCAGCAGACGGTCCAGCAGGGTCAGCGGGTCGAAGTCGGCGGCCACCCCGGGGGCGGGCTTGGCCAGCAGCAGATAGGTGACCGGGCCGACCAGCACCGGCCGCGGGGTCAGCCCGAGCGCCAGGGCCTCGGTCACCGCCGCGACCTGCTGGGTGGAGTCGGCGGTGAAGACCGTGTCCGGGCCCAGCTCCGGCACCAGATAGTGGTAGTTGGTGTCGAACCACTTGGTCATCTCCAGCGGCGCCACGTCCTGGGTGCCGCGGGCCATCGCGAAGTAGCCGTCGAGGGCGTCGGCGGCGACGGCCGCCCGGTGCCGCTCGGGGATCGCGCCGACCATGACGGTGGTGTCCAGCACATGGTCGTAGTACGAGAAGTCGCCGGTGGGCACCTCGTGGACGCCGGCCCCGGCGAGGTCGCGCCAGGTGGCGGCGCGCAGTTCGGCGGCGGTGGCCCGGAGGGCGTCGGCGGTGACCCGGCCCTTCCAGTAGCCCTCGATTGCCTTCTTCAGCTCCCGGTTCGGGCCCTGACGGGGGTAGCCGTACACGGTGGCCTGTGCTGCCGCGGCTGCGGACTTCGGTGTCACGGAGATCTCCTTCGCGAGATGAATCCCTGAGATCCCGGGGACGGGACGAGAGCGCGAAGGGGTGACGGACCGGACGGGCCCGTGTGCGATGGCACGGTCCTCCGTCTGGTGTCGCCGACCCGCCCTCGAGGTCACCGGGATATCCGCGCGCGGAATCGTCCGCGTGCGGGCAACGGGCAGGTCTTCGGACTCGCGGGCACATCCACCGGGGACCGGCGGACACCTACTGGCCGTCGCTTCCCAGATCCCTGTGGACCCAGTGCGTATGACGGCGGTCGTTCCCACTCACCGCTGCGGGGCAGTCCCGGATTCCCACCAGGTTCCCTCTTACGACGCAGCCCGTCTGGCGGACGGGGCGAACCAGCTGCACCGGTCAGCTTACGGTGCCGTTTCCCCCAGCGGGGAGCCATGTCCAGAATGCGGATGATGTCCTGTGGGGGAACCGCCGGGTCGGGACCGTGCTGCTTGGATGGGCCCATGAGATGGGATCATGAAACCGGTGCGGCCCTCCTGGTCGAGCTGGAGAACTACTACGACACGGTGCCCCGTTCCAACGCGCGGGCCGAGGAGCTGGGACCGCTCACCCTCTTCGTCCGGGAGGGCGCGGGCTGGCCCTACTACGCCCGGCCCACGCTCACCGGCCCCGGCTCGGTGACGGCTGACGTGGTGGCGGTCGGCGCGGTGACGGCCGACGCGGTGGCCCGGGTCCGGGCCCGCCAGCGGGAACTCGGCGTTCCGGAGAGCTTCGAATGGGTCGCCGAGACCACCCCCGCCCTGCGCGCCGCCGCCGAGGAGGCCGGACTCACCGTACGGGAGCACCCGTTGATGGTCCTCGACCCGGACCGGGCGCCGGCCGGGGTACCGGAGACCGGCGACGGTGTACGGGTACGGATCCTGGAGCCCGGCGACCCGGCGCTGCCGAGCGCCCTGGCCGTACCGCACCTGGCCTTCGCCGAGCCGGGGACCGCGACCGGCCCGGCGGGCCCGCCCGAGCTGGCGGCCGCGGTCCGGCGGGCGGCGGCCGACGGTACGACGGCCGCCATGGAGGAGCGGATGCGCGCCGGACGGGTCCGGATCGCCGCCGCCGTCACCCCCGAGGGGCTGGCCCTCTGCTCCGGACAGCACCAGCCGGTCGGGCCGGTCACCGAGGTCGTCGGCGTGGGCACCCTGCCCTCGGCCCGCCGCCGGGGCCTCGGGGCCGCCGTCACCGCCGCCCTCGCGGCCGACGCCCGCGCCCGGGGCGCGCACACCGTCTTCCTCTCCGCGGGCGACGAGGAGATCGCCCGTCTCTACGCCCGCCTCGGCTTCCGGCGGGTCGGCACCGCGCTGATCGCCGAAGCGGATTGACTGACCGGGGCCGATGAGTTCCGGCGCCCCGGACGGTCGGAGAAGAGAGGGGCCGAAGGGGTTCGGCCCCCAGGACACCAGGAGTGTGCGTGATGCCGCGGATCATCCCCAACCTGTGGTTCGACACCCAGAGCCAGGAGGCCGCCGCGTTCTACTGCGCGGTCTTCCCCCGTTCGAGGATCACCCGGGTCACCCACTACGGCGAGGCCGGACCCCGCCCGGCGGGCCTGGTCCTCACCGTCGAGTTCGAACTGGACGGACAGCCGTACACCGCGATCAACGGCGGCCCGGAGTTCACCTTCACCGAGGCCGTCTCGCTCCAGATCGACTGCTCCGGCCAGGCCGAGGTCGACCACTACTGGGAGCGGCTGACCGCCGACGGCGGCCAGGAGGGGCCGTGCGGCTGGCTCAAGGACAAGTACGGGCTGTCCTGGCAGGTCGTCCCCCGGGAGCTGGAGGAGCTGCTCCACGACCCCGACCCGGCCCGTGCCGACCGGGCCATGCGGGCGATGCTCACGATGGGAAAGCTGGAGGTGGCCGCGCTCCGGGCGGCGGCCGACGGCGACGGCTGAACCGCGCCCCGTACCGTACCCCCGCCGCCCATGGATCCGGGCGGCGGGGACCACGGCACGGTACGGGGTACCGGGCACGGGGTACGGCGTACGGGGGGTACGGGGGTACGGCTCACCCCTCCGCGCGGTGCCCGTCGCAGCAGCCGTCCCGGAGCATCTGGTCCACCACCGCGCCCCAGCCGCCCTCCGGCGCCCGGTGCCGGGGAGCGGGACGGGTGAACGCCTCCTCCAGCGCCCTCCGTTCGTACAGTCGGCCGCCCCGTACGGCCCCCCGGATCCGGATCAGTGTGTCGAAGTCCTCGAACGGATCACCGTCCACCAGGGTCAGATCGGCCAGCTTGCCCGGCTCCACCGTGCCGAGCCGGTCGGCGACCCCGAAGGCCCGCGCGGGGGCGGTGGTCACGGTGGTCAGGATCTCCGCCGCGGAGAGTCCGTACCGGTGCAGCGCCCGCATCCCCATATGCAGATGGAGCCCTCCCGCGGTGAGCGGCGCGTCGGTCCCCAGCAGCACCCGCCCGCCCTCGCGCAGCACCCGCCGGTAGACACCGACCTCGCGCTCCAGCACCGCCAGCTCCTGCGGCGACGGCGGGCGGGCGGCGAGGGCGTCGACGGTCGCGATGTCCCACGGCGGCATGATCGACCGTACCCGCGCGTCGTCCGCCACCGAGGGATCCGCCCCCACCAGCGGTGTCGCCGTGAACGGTGTGGCGATCAGATCGAAGCCGCCCCGGGTGTAGACCTCCCGGGTGTCCTGGTGGGTATGGGTCCCGGCGGTCGCCCCATGGCCGTACTCGGCCCGCTCCGTCGCCAGCAGATGGGTGGTCATGTCCTGGCCGCACTGCACCCCCTGGGAGCAGAGATGGCCACCGCTGGGCACCCCCAGACGGTCATGGGCGTACCGGACCGCCTCCTCCATCAGCCCGTACGGCGCCCGCACATAGGTCTTGACGAAGTCCCAGTCCAGCTCCGCCGCGCGGGCCAGCGAACGGGCGAAACCGGCGCGGGTGCGGTGCGCCCTGCCCATGCTGTAGCCGACCCGGGAGCCGTCCAGCAGCTCCCCGGTGGCCAGCAGCCGGGGGGCGGCCAGCAGACCCGCCGCGATGTCCTCCCGCAGCCGGGCCTGTTCGTACGCGAACCCGCCCAGCGACACCGTGGTGGTGATGCCGTACGCGAGCCACAGGGCGCCCTGCCGGGCCCCGTAGGTGTACTGCCAGGGATGGACATGGGCGTCCCACAGCCCCGGCAGCACCGTGCCGCCCGAGGCGTCGACATGGCGCGCCGCCCGCCGCCCCGCCCGGTGCGGCTCGACCGCCGTCACCCGCCCCTCCCGGATCAGCACATCGACATCGGCGCGCGGCGCCGACCCCGTACCCGCCCAGAGCAGACCCGCGTGCACCACCGTGTCGACGGGGGCGGGACGCCGGTAGCTCAGGGAGACCGGCACCGTCCGGGGCGCGCCCGAGACCTCGCCCGAGGCGTCGAGGGCGAGCAGCCGCAGCCGTCCCGACGACTGGTAGAGCAGGGTGCGGGAGTCACCGGACCAGGAGGGGTGGTCGGCGGGTTCGTCCGTCAGCATCCGGGGCGGCCCGGTGGGCGCGCCGTCCCGCCCGACCGGCAGCAGCCAGAGCGCGGACTCGCTGACCAGGGCCATCCACCGCCCGTCGGGCGACCACACCGGGCCCGAGGCGTACCGGTCGGAGAGCGACGCGTGGGGCGCCGGCCCGTACAGCCGCGCGGCACCGCTCGCGGTGTCCACCACCCGGATGAGATTGAGCCCCTCACGGAAGCGCTGGTTGAGCCGGTTGCGGTCGCAGAGGGCGAGATGACGGCCGTCGGGGGACCAACTGGGGCGGCCCGGGAGCCCGCCACCGCCCAGCGGCGCCACCAGGACCCGCTCCGTCCCGGCGGCGAGATCCCGTACCACCAGATTTCCCGCCATGTCCAGGCAGGCCAGCCGGGTGCCGTCCGGGGAGAGCACCGCATGCACCCGGCCGCCCGGGGCGAGCACGGTCTCCCGGCCGCCGGACAGCTCCCGGCGGCGCACCCCGTTGAGGCCGTCCCGGTCGTCCGTCCAGATCAGCGCCCGCCCGTCCGGGGACCACACCGGGCCCTGCACATAGGCGGTGGGGGAGCCCGTCGCCACCTTGCGCGGGACGCCCCCGCCGATCCCCACCACCCACAGGGAGTTGAGCGCGGCGAAGGCGATACTCCGCCCGTCGGGGGAGAGCTGCGGCAGATGGATCCCCCGGACCGGGCGGGACCGCTCGGCCTCCAGCCGGGGTTCCTTGCGCCGGTACCGGGGCCGGTCCAGCGTGAGGACGGCGTCGAGGGGGATCTCCTCGCCCCGGGGGTCGTGGTGCGGCCGGATCACCCGGAACCGGCCCGCGACGGTCAGCAGCAGCCGTTCGTCGTCGATCCACCGGGGCGGCACGGTCGCGATCTCCCCGTCGACCGGCACCGCGCGGCCGTCCACGAACAGGGTGATCGCCTCGTACCGGAAGGGCCCCGGCACACTGTGCAGCCAGGCGGTGCGGCCCGCCGGGGAGATCGCGGGGACCAGCAGACTGCCGGTGGTGACCGTGGTCTCGGTGGTGACGGGGCCGCCGGTCGCGGGGACCGCGGCGAGGGTACGGGAGACCAGGGCGGAGCCCGTGACCCGCCCCCGGACGAAGAGCACCCGGGCGCCGTCCGCGGACCACACCGGGTCGAAGTCCTCCCAGGGGGCGTCCTGTCCGGGCCCCGGCTGGTCCGGGAGGCCGGTGAGCCGGCGCAGCCCGCCGTCCGCCACCGACACCGACCAGATCCGGTACGGGCTGCCGGTGACCGGGTCGCCGCCGCGCTCCGAGGAGAAGGCGATGCTCCGGCCGTCGGGGGACCAGGCCGGTGCCCGGTCGTCGAAGGGGCCGCCGGTGAGCCGGCGCAGCGCGGAGCCGTCCGCGTCCATCACCCAGATGGAGAACGAGCCGCCGCGATAGGCGCTCATGGCGACCCGGCGGCCGTCCGGGGAGAGGACGGGCCGGGTGGGCTCCAGATCGGGCGGTGTGAGCGGGACGGCGGGTGAGCCGTCCCGGGGCACCGACCACAGGATGTTCTGCACCTCGGCGACGATCCGGTCCCCGCCGTGGGCGGCGGTGGCGGCGCCGTTGGTGGCCTCGGTGAACCGCAGCCGCACCGCGGCCGCGCCCGCCGCCGCCGGAGCCCCGGTGGGCGGGGCCGCGAGGGCCCGCGCCGGTCCGGGGGTGAGCAGGGCACCCGACACGGCGGTGCCGGACGCGGCCTTGAGGAGGTTTCGCCGGGGGAGGGGGCGGTGGGGTAAGGATGAGGTCACGGGCGATCAGCTCTCCTCGGTGTGGGGCCGTGGTGCCGGGCGTGATCGCCATGGTGCTGCGCCCGGTGACCACCCCGCAAGCAGCCCACGCCGTGTCCCCGCGTCCCGTACCACCGTCCCCCCGGCCCCCGCCCGCTCCGGTCCACCCGCTCCCACCAGGGGTTCGGCCCCGCCGACGGGGCGTCGGCCGGCCCGCTCCCGGCCGGCCCTCACGGGGGCGGTACGGCCCGATCGTCCGTGCCGGGCGTGGGTATCACGCGGTGTCACCCGTCGCGGCCCCCGGCCGCAGCATCGCGGCGATGGTCAGCGGGCCGGTGGTGAGGTGCCGGAGCGTCAGAAACCCGAAGCGGTGGTACAGCGTCTCGTTGGCGGGGTCCGCGGTGGTGAGGAAGACCCCGCCGGGCGCCGGGAGGGTGTCCAGGACATGGTCGAGGAGGAGCCGTGCCGAGCCCCGTCCCCGCTGCTCCGGGAGGACGCCGAGGAACTCCAGGGTCCATGCCCCGGGCGGCGCCTGCGGTTCGGCGGCCCGCAGATAGCGCAGCGTACGGGCGGTCGCCGTGGGGCCGCAGTGGCGTACGGTCCCCAGCGCCCAGCTCGCCCGGGCCCGGAGCGAGGGTTCGGTGTGCGGGGGTGTCAGCACCGCGGCGGCGACCGGCTCCCCCGAGGCGCCGCCGAGGACGGTCCGCCGCCCGCCGGGCAGGGTCGCCTGGGTGGCGAGGGTGGCGGCGAACCACCGCTCCCGCACGGCGCGGGAGTCGCCGCAGATCCAGCGGGTGGCCGGCTCCCGGGCGAACGCCGGTGCCAGGACGGCCCGGCAGACCTCGGGCGACGCGGAGTCGTCCAGCAGGGGCCCGCCGTCCGGGTCAGCCATCGGTCCGGCCCAGCGGCGCCTCGGGGACGAGATGGCAGACCAGCAGCTTCAGATGGAAGAGCGGCGCGAACCAGAGCAGGGCGAGCGGCACCGACAGCCAGAACAGATTGACCAGGACCGCCGCCGTCCAGACCGTGACCGCCACCGGCCGGGCGAGCGGGACGGGGGAGTACTCCACCGCCACCGCCCCGGCGAGCAGCAGCGCGGCGTTGCCGAGGACCCAGCCGAGGTCGCCGTCCAGGACCACCAGGCCCAGCACCGCGAGATGGGCGAGATGGGCCCCGACGAAGAGGAGCCGTGCCCGGCGGGTCCCCGGGGCGGGGCGGTGGTACCACCGCTTGGCCGCGTTGGTCGCGTTGGTGATGATCCCGCCGATGAGGTCGAGACCGGCGAGGACGACCACGATCAGCTGCACGGTGGACCAGGATTCACGCAGCCCGGAGCCGGCCGGCGACCAGAGCCCCGCCAGGAGCAGGGCCGCGCACAGGGCGCCGCCGCCCATCTCCACCGCGCTCTCGGCGCGGGTCTTTCCCGGCCCCATGAACCGTTCCAGCCGGCCCGCCATGCCGTCCGGCGTCGGGGGTATCTCCCAGTCGACGGTGTGGGCGGAGGGTTCAGCGCGCATCGCCGGCCTCCCGCGGTTCCGGTCCCCAGAGTCCGCGCAGCAGGCTCCACACCGGGGCGCGGTCGGGCTCGCCGCCCGCCGCCAGGACGGTGAGCGCCCATGCGTCCGCCGCCCGCAGCACCCCGGCGGTGGCCGAGGCCATCAGTTCGGCGTCGATGTCGGTACGGATGATCCCGAGCCGCCGTCCGTCGGCGATCAGCGCGGTGAACCAGCCCCGCCAGGCCGCGCCCTCCTCCTGGGCGAGCGCCGCCCCGGCGAGGGCCAGATCGTCGGGGTGGTCGCCCAGGTGCCGGGCCAGCGCGTCCGTACCCGTCTCCAGCCGGGCCCAGAAGGCGTCCCGGTCCGGGGCGGGGGACCAGCCGCCGAGGGTCCTCAGCAGCCGGGCGAGGACATCTTCGAGCACGGCCGTGAGCAGATCCTCACGGCCGTCGAAGTAGTGGTACGCGGCGGTCTTCGACATGCCCGCCGCCTCGATGATCTTGTTGTACGAGGCGTCCTGCGGGCCCTGTTCGGCGAAGTGCCGCCGGGCCACGGCCAGGATCGCCTCCTGGCGTTCGGGTGGCAGGCGGTGGAAACGGGGAAGGGGAGGAGTCACGAGAACGAGTGTACGCACCGAGAGGGTGTACCGCTAGTACACCCCGGCGGTTTCCGTTACGCCCCAGGGGTTTCCGTTACGGGAGTGCTGTGTCAGGCCGCCCGCCATGCGTCGTGGTACTGGATGTGCAGCGTCGTCGTCTCCCCCCGGCGGGTCCGCCGCAGCCGGTGGGGCGCCGCGTCCAGCTCCGCGCAGAGATGGACGGGCCCGTCCGCCCCCGGGGTGCGCTCCGCCGTGGTCAGCTCCCGTATCGCCGCCCCGGTGCGGCGGAAGGCGGTGGCACTGCCGATGACGAACACCGTGCCCGCCGCCCGGGCGAAGCCGAGATGGTCCCGGAACTCCCGGTCGTACAGACGGGGTTCCGGCTCCGCGTCCGTCGGCGGCAGATCGCCCGGCGGGAGCCGTACGGTGTGCGGCACCCCGGCGCCCAGCCGGGCCCGCACCGCCTTCCACCGGGAGGGGGGAAAGCCCAGCCGGTGGTGGACCAGCACCAGATCGAGCGGCTCCGCCGACTCGCCCGGCGCCAGGGGCAGCCCCGGGGGAGCGGCGTTCCCCCGCATCGGCAGATGGATCAGCGAACGGGGCGAACGGGCCGCCAGCGCCCAGGCGACGGCGAGCTGGTGCGCCGCCTCCCCGTCGGCGTACAACTCCGCCACCTCCCGCTCATGGAGATGGGCCCCGGCGGCGGGCCGGTCCGGGCGCACCACCCGGTACGTGTCGGCGCCCAGCCGCACCCGGTGGATTCTCATACGGTGTCTCACAGGCCGGGACCCTACGCGGCGCCCGTGCCCCGGCCCACCGGATAAATCCGCTCATCCGCGCCGGGCCCGGCATCCGCTCACGGCCGCCGCTCCGGCCCCGGCCGGCTCCGGTCAGCCCCGGTGGTCCGCCGGGTCCCACACCCGGGGGCAGGAGCGGCACTCCAGCATCCCGTTCAGCCGGTCGTCGCTCACCACCGTCCTGACCCGGGAGCCGCCGCAGCCGGGACAGCCCCGGCCCCGGCGACGGGCCCAGCGCGGGCGGGGGCGCCAGGTGGAGAGCGCCCAGGCCGTCGCCACGACGACGACGCCGAGCGCCAGCAGCAGAACGGGACCGAGCATGGGCATACCCCCGTGTACGGACAGGTGTTCGGCGCATCGTAGCGGCACGGCCGGGGCCGGGCGGGCCCCGGTCCCCACCGGACGACCGGGCCGTCTTCATGGACCGACCACGAGGTGTTCACCTGGCAAACAAGTGGGCCGGTTACGTTCGTGATCATCACCCGGCGCGACCGTGCGCCTCCCCGACCGCACCCCGAGGGAGTTCCCATGTTCCCAGGCAGCAGCGCCCGGACGGGGAACATTGGGCTCTGGGGTGCCCTGCTGGCCGCTCTGCTCCTCGCCGCTCCCGGGGTGTTGGCACCCGCACACGCGGCCGCCGCGCCACGGGCCGTCTCCGAGGCCCCGGGCTGTGTCGAGGCGGAGCGGCCGAAGGAGGAGTCACCCCGCCACCGGGTCACCGAGCGGGCCCGGTCCCGGCGGCGGCCGCCCCGGGGGCGGGCCCCGGCCGGACCCCGTGCGCTCCCCACGCGTACGCCCGTACGGCCCCGGTCGCGGCCGGCCGGCGCCCTGCCCTCCCGGGCCGGGGCCAGAATCGCGTACCTCCAGGTCTTCCGCTGCTGAGCGGGCCCGGACGGATCCGCGCACGCACTCCGCGCTGCCGTCCTCCCCCACCCCCCACGGACAGCACGACGCGCCCCCGCTCGGGGCGCGCCAGGAGGAACCGACTTGCAGACCTTCATCGACCACGCCCGCTCCTTCGCCCGCTCCGCCGACCGCTCCCACGAACTGGCGGAGCTGGCCCGGGGCCAGGCGCCGCAGGCCCTCTTCATCACCTGCTCCGACTCCCGCGTGATCCCCTCACTGATCACCGGCGCCCGCCCCGGCGAACTGTTCGAACTGCGCACGGCGGGCAACATCGTCCCCCCGTACACCCCCGGAACGCCGTCGTCCGAGGCGGCGACCATCGAGTACGCCATCGATGTGCTCGGCATCCGTGAGGTGGTCGTCTGCGGACACTCCCACTGCGGCGCGGTCGGCGCGCTGGTACGCGGCGACGATCTGAGCGCCGTGCCCGCCGTACGGGACTGGCTGGCCCACGCCGCCGGCGCCCCGGGCGCCCCGGACGCGGCCGACGCCGACGACCCCGCCGTGGCCCGCGCGGTGCACCACCATGTCCTGACCCAGGTGCTGCGCCTGCGCTCGTACCCGTGTGTCCGGCGGCACGGGGTCCGGCTGCACGGCTGGTACTACGAGGTGCACACCGGGACCGTACTCGCCCACCGGGGCGGCACCGACACCTTCACCGCCCTGTGAGCGCCGCCGTGACCGCCCCGCCGGGGAAGCGTCCCCCGGGCCGATTCCCGAGCCGATTCCCGAGCCGTTTTCCCGTACCGCGCCAGGACATCGCCGCCTCGCTGGTGGTCTTCCTGGTCGCGCTGCCCCTCTGTGTCGGGGTCGCGGTCGCCTCCGGCGTCCCCGCCGAACTCGGCCTGATCACCGGGATCGTGGGAGGGATCGTCACCGGGCTGCTCCCCGGTTCCACCCTCCAGGTCTCCGGCCCCGCCGCCGGGCTGACCGTCCTGGTCTTCGAGGCGGTGCGCGAGCACGGTCTGCCGATGCTCGGGGTGATCGTCCTCGCCGCCGGAGTGCTCCAGCTGGTCATGGGCGCCCTGCGGCTGGGCCGCTGGTTCCGCGCGATCTCGGTCTCCGTGGTGGAGGGCATGCTCGCGGGCATCGGACTGGTCATCATCGCGGGGCAGCTGTACGCGGCGGCCGGCCAGGAGGCCCCCGCGTCCGGCCCGGACAAGCTGGCGGGGCTGCCCTCGGCGGCGGCCGCCGCCCTCGGTGACACGGCGGGCCCGGCCTCCCTGGCGGTGGGCGCCGGGACCGTGCTGGTCCTGGTGGTGTGGGGCAGGCTGCCCCGCCCGGTCCGCGCCGTCCCGGCCGCCCTCGGCGCGGTGGTGCTGGCGACCGCGGTGTCGCTGGTCTGCTCGCTGCCGGTGGCCACGGTCGAGGTGCACGGACTGCTCGACGCCGTCCGGCCGCCGGGCGCCGACGCCTTCGGCGGGCTGCTGAGCCCCGCGGTCCTCGGGACGGTGCTCGCCTTCGCCCTGATCGCCTCCGCCGAGAGCCTCTTCGGCGCCGCCGCCGTCGACCGGCTCCACGACGGGCCGCGCACTCGCTACGACCAGGAGCTGATGGCCCAGGGCGCGGGCAACACGGTCTGCGGCCTCCTCGGGGCGCTGCCGATGACCGCGGTCGTCATCCGCAGCTCGGCCAATGTACGGGCGGGCGCGCGGACCCGCGCCTCCCGGGTGCTGCACGGGGTGTGGCTGCTGCTCTTCGCCGCCGCCCTGCCGGGCGCGCTGGCCCTGATCCCGCTGCCCGCGCTCGCGGGTGTCCTGATCCACGCGGGCTGGAAGCTGTTGCCGTTCGGGCGGTTCGGCGCGCTGTGGCGGGACCACCGGGGCGAGGCGCTGATCCTGGTCGTCACGGCGGTGTCGATCGTCCTGGTGAACATGTTCGAGGGGGTGCTCATCGGGCTGGCGCTGTCCGTGGCCAAGACGGCGTGGGAGACGTCCGCGGTGCGGCTGCGGATCCTCGATCCGCGGACGGCCCGGGACCCGGGGGCCACCGGCCCGATCCGGGTCCAGCTCAGCGGCAACGCGACCTTCCTGCGGCTGCCGAAGATCCTGGACACCCTGGAGGCCCTGCCGCAGGGCCGGCCGGTGGAGCTGGATCTGACCCGGCTGCACCATGTGGACCACGCCTGCCGGGTGGCGCTGGAGAACTGGGCCGCCCGCCACGCCGCCCCGGACACGGCCCCGGTCCGGGTGACGGAGCCCGCGCCGGTGACCTGAGCCCTCCGTGCCGTCGGCGGAGCCCCGCCCGTCGTCCTGGGGCGGGGCTCCACCGCGTCCGGCGCGCGAGGACGGCGAACACTCCGCCGCCCGGACCGCCCGGACCGCCCGGACCGCCCGGACCGCCCGGACCGCGAGGCGTCAGGACCAGGCGCCCGCCGCCGCCGTGCGGGCGGCATAGCTCTCGAAGTCCCGGGGTTCGCGCCCCAGCACCCGCTGGACCCCGTCCCCGGGCTTGGTGTGGAGGCCGGTGCGCAGCCCCTCGAAGAGGGTGTCCAGCTCATGGACGAACTCCTCGGGGAGGTCCGCCCCGCGCAGCTCCGCGCGGTACTCCGCCGGGGTCAGCTCCACGAAGTCGACCGGCCGCCCGGCGGCCCTCGCCAGGATCTCCACCGCTTCCCCGAAGGCGACCGGACGCGGCCCGGACAGGTCGTAGCTCTCCCCGTGATGGCTGTCCGCATGGCCGTCCGAGGTCAGCAGCGCCGCCGCGACCTCCGCGACGTCCTCGGTGTCGATGAAGGGATCGGGCACCGAGCCGGTCGGCAGGGCCAGCCGCCCAGCCCGGATCTGCGGACCCCAGATGGCCGGGTCGTCGAAGTTCTGGTCGAAGTTGTTCGGCCGGAGGATCGTCCACCGCGCACCGGAGGCCCGTACGGCCCGTTCGGCGGCGGCCATGCCCCGGAAGATGGTCGTCGGCAGCTGGTCGATCCCGCGTCCGGACAGCACCACGAAGCGCCGTACCCCCGCCTGTTCCGCCTGCTGGACGAAGTCCGGCACCGGCTCCGGATCCCCGGGGGCGACGAGATACACCGCCGCCGCCCCCTCCAGCGCGGGCGCCCAGGTGCTCCGGTCGAACCAGTCGAAGCGGGTCCCGCCCCCACGGGAGGCGGCCCGTACCCGCCGTCCCGCCTCCCGCAGGGTCCGGACCAGGGGCCGGCCGGTCTTGCCCGTACCGCCCAGAACGAGAATCGTGTCGTCGTCATGTGTCATGACGGAGAGTCAACCGCCCCACTGGGAGCAGGCCCATGCTCCGCCGTCCGGGGAACATGTCCGATCGTCCAGGCTGTTGGGGGAGCATGGACCCGTACGACGAACTGCTCCGCGGCATCCGCACGGACGGCGCCGGCCTCAACAGGCGGGAACTGTCGCCGCCGTGGCGGCTGCCGCTCCCCGGTGACGCGGACCTGACCCTGGTCGCACCCCTCCACGGCGAGGGCTGGTTCACCCCCGGCGACGGCGGGGAGTCGCGGCCCCTGCGCGCCGGTGACGCCCTGGTCGTCCTGGGCCCCGGGACCGCCGTCCGCGCCGACCGGCCGCCCGTCGCGGTCCTCACCGACCGGCCCCCGGCCGCCGGAAGCCCTTCCGCCGCTCCCGCCACGCTGGTCATCGGAACCTACCGGGTGGGCACCGAGGTGGCCCGGCGGCTGCTCGCGGTGCTCCCGCCGGTGCTGGTGATGACCGGTCGCACAGGGGGAGACGACAACTGCTCTCCCGTCCTGGGCTTCCTGGACTCCCAGGCGGGCGGCTTCCCGCCGGCGCAGCAGATCGTCCAGGACCGGATGCTCGACTGGCTGCTCGTCTGCACCCTGCGGGAATGGCTCGACCGGCCCGGCTCCCCGCCGCCGGGACCGCTCGGCGCGCTCGCCGACGACATCGTCGGCCCGGCCCTCCGCGCCCTGCACGCCGCGCCCGAACGGCCCTGGACCCTCGCCGCCCTGGCCGCCGAGGCGGGAGCCTCCCGCACCACCCTGGCCGAGCGGTTCGCCCGGCTGGTGGGCCGGCCGCCCCTCACCTATCTCACCGACTGGCGGATGGCCCTCGCCGCCGATCTGCTGAGCGGGTCCACCACGACGATCGCGACCGTCGCCCGCCGGGTCGGCTACGCGGACGCCTTCGGCTTCAGCTCGGCGTTCAAACGCGTCCACGGCACCAGCCCCAGCGCCTACCGTGCGGGCGCGGCCGTTCACTAATCTCGTGCCCCATGAACCACCGGCGACGCAAGAAGCTCTCCCGACACCTCTTCGCGGCGATCCTGGGCGGCGACGTCCCCCGGGCGCGAAGGTTGCTGCGTGCCGGAGCCGATCCCGGCCTGGCCGACCGGGACGGCGCCACGCCCCTCTACACGGCAGCCGTGAACGGCGAGGCCGGCATCGTCCGGCTGCTCCTGGCGGCCGGTGCCGCCCCCGACGCCGAGAGCAGCGGACCCGGTTCCGAGGGCACCCCCCTGTGCGCGGCGGCCTGTTGGGGGCATACGGAGTCGGTACGCGCCCTGCTGGCGTACGGCGCCGATCCCCACCGCCGCGAGGACCAGGGCACGGGCCGCACCCCCCGGGAATGGGCGCTCGGCGGCCCCCACCCCGCGACTCTGGACCTGCTCACCGCCGGGGGCGCGCCCTCCTGAGCACGGGCCCGCCCGCCCCTTCCCCTGGCCGCCCGGTGGCTTCAGCATGGACACGCCAGTGAGGGCCGGCCTTCCCGGCCGGTCCCGCGCCCCGCCCCTGAACCATTCTCGACTCCTCAGGAGGCACAACGGTGTTGTCCTTATGGTCCTTATGGCCCTTATGGCACGGCCCCCGGGCCCGCGGCAGGACATCGGCGCTCACCCTGGCCGGCGCGGTCCTGCTCACCCTCCTCGGCACCACCACCCCGGCGACCGCCACCGCCCCGGCGACGGTCATCGACCCGGGGCCCGGCACCACCATCGTCGGAGGCGGGAACACCACCGTCGACAAGGTGCCCTACACGGTCTCCCTCCGGCGCGGCTCCACCCCCTTCTGTGGCGCGGCGATCGTCGGCGTCGGCTGGCTCCTCACCGCCGCCCACTGTGTCCACGGCACCCCGCCCGACGCCCTGACCGCCCGCGCGGGCAGCACCTACACCACCAGTGGCGGCACGACCCGCCGGATCACCCGGATCATCACCCACCCCGGCTTCGGCGCCGCGCCCCTCCGCGACGACGTGGCCCTGCTCCGGCTCGCCGAACCGCTGCCGCTGGGCCCCTCGATCCGCCGCGCCCCGCTCGCCGCGGTGACACCGCCCGCCGGGACCACCGTCCGGGTCTCCGGCTGGGGCGCGCTCTCCGAGGGCGGCCCGAGCCCCGCCCATCTCCAGTCCGTCGAGGTCCCGACCGTGGCCCGCGCGGACTGCGAGCGGGCGTACGGTCCGCTCGCCCCCGGCGCGCTCTGCGCGGGTCTCCCCCAGGGCGGCAAGGACGCCTGCCAGGGCGACTCGGGCGGTCCCGCGGCCACCCCCGCCGGGGTCCTCGTCGGCATCGTCTCCTCGGGTTACGGCTGTGCCCGGCCGGGCTACCCCGGGGTCTACTCCGATGTCGCCCGGTACCGCGCCTGGGTCTCAGGCCATACCGGAATCACTCGCTGACGCCGTCCGGGAGCCGGTGGGCGGGCGGCGGTCGGGGCGGCCGAGACGGACCGGGACACCCGGTGAGTACAGCACGCTCACCGGCTCCTCCCTCGGTGCGGGCAGCCCCGCCGCCGCCACCAGACCGTCCTGGCACTCGACCAGCCGCGCCCGGTACAGCGGCCAGCGCGGATGGTCGTTCGGGAGGAAGGCCACACCGCCGGGGACGGCGGTGTGCAGCCCCCACCGGGCGGTCAGGAAGTGCTCCAACTCCGTCGGCTCCTCGATCCGTTCGCCCCGCCGCACGGCGAGCCGGGTGCTCGCGCCGCGCGGTCCGGGCCACCGCCGGGAGCTGGTGTAGACGACGGTGTCGCCCCTGTGCCGCAGGGACATCCGGGACCACACATACGGCAGCCGGAACCCCGCCCGTCCCATGACCACCGGCAGCAGCCGGGAGGCGTCCATCGACCGGAACACCACCCCGCGCCGGCCGTGGGAGTCCACCGAGTAGAGGCGTACGTTGGTCTCCGGGAACGAGCCGAGATAGGGGACCCCGGGCAGGCGGAACCAGCCGACGCGGTGCATCCGGAAGGCGACCAGACCGACATAGGTGGTTCCCTGGAAGACATCCGGAACGGTCCCGGCCGGCAGCAGCCCGGCCACCTGGCCGGGGTCGACGGCCCAGTGGACAAAGGCGAGATCCAGCCATGACTGGGTCAGTAGCGGCCTGGCTATCCTGGCGGGGGCGTCCGGCCCTATGGGGCCCGGCGCGCGCTCTGTGGTCGACATGGCGTCAGCATGGCAGAGCCCCGGTCACCCCCCCCGTCCGGAGCCCCGCAGGGCCCGAAGCACCGCGGGATCCCGAGGCTCCGGAGGGCCCCGGGGCGTCATCTCCCCGTACCGGCGCGGCCGTTCCGCTCACCACTCGTCCGGGCAGTACGGCGCCGGGGCGGGCGGCAGCAGCGCGGTCAGCCGCTCCCGGGCCGCCGTGTCCGGCACCGACAGCAGCCCGCAGAGCAGCGCCTGTTCGACGGTGAGATACCGGGCCACCAGCGGCCCCCAGGCCAGGGCGGCGATCCGTACCGCCGGGGCCGACTCCCGCTCCGGCACCGGGACCAGCCGGAGCACCGGCCCGTCCCGTTCGACCTGCCAGGGGCCCCGGTTCCACGGCCCGAGGTCGTCCGCGACGGTGAGCCGCAGCCCCTCCGCCGCCGCGGAGCCGGGCCCGGCGGGCAGGGTGAGCCGGGAGGTGTCGACCACCCGCAGCACCCGTCCGCCGACGACGGTACGGGGCTGGAGCGCCCGGGGTTCGCGGACGACGGTCGACAGCGGGTCGTCCACCGGGGCGTCCCAGCGGAAGGCGGGCGCGGTGGTGTGGTTGGAGAGAAAGCCGAGGAGCCCCAGATAGGCGCCGGGGGTCAGCGCCGCCAACTCGTCCACGACCAGGGCGAGATGCTCGTACCGGTTCTCCCCGACCGGTCCGGTGTGGGTGTGCCGGTAGCGGACGTACCCCTCGGCCGTGCCGTCGGGCCCGCGCCACAGGGCGGTGTCCCGGCGCACATCCGAGGGGCCGGGGCGCAGCAGCGCCGCCCACTCCGCCCCGTCCCGGAGCAGCGCGCCGAAGCGGCCGGCCGACCAGGTGCGGTGCAGCCGGTCCAGTTCGGCGACGGCGGGGGCCAGTTCCGCCTCCCCGGCGGCGGGGTCGTGGATCGGGCGCAGCTCCCCCGGGAGGCCGCTCCAGCGGTGGACGGCGGCGCACGGTCCCCAGCCGAACCCCTGCCACCAGCGGGGGATGGCGGTCTTCCAGCCCGCCAGGACCAGTCCCTGGTCGCGCAGGATCCCCAGCATCCGTTCGGCGAACGGGACGAGGAGGCCCCGGCGGCGCATCGCGGGATGGGCGCTGATCATGCCCTGGATCGCGAGGGGGACGGGGAGCCCGAAGAGGCAGGCCGTCGCCGTCTCCCAGCGTCCCACGGCGGCGAGGGTGTCCCCCCGGCGCACCGTGAAGACCTGTTCCGGCGGAACGCCGTCCAGCAGGGCGCGGGCCCGCTCGTCGGTGCCGAAGGAGTACGCCAGCAGCGCCACCGCCGCCTCGTACTCGCTCGCGCGCAGGGGGCCGGCGTCGAAGTCGCTCACCGTGGTTCCTTCCCGTCGTCGTGGCAGGAGGCCGTACCGGGGCCGGGGCCGGGTCCGGGTCCGGCGGTCGGGGGGCCGGCGGTCAGAGGGGCGGGGGCCGGCGGGCGCGGCGGGCCGGGCAGCCGTGCGGCGAGCGCGGGCAGCGGGCCGACGGCGGCCAGCCCGGCCGCCCAGATCAGACAGGTCACCACCGGGGGGAGGGACATCACCGGCAGGATCCCCAGCGGGGGACCGACCAGCAGGGCGGCGGTGTACGAGGCGGAGATCACCGCGGTCGCGGCGGTGTAGCGCTCGGCGCCGACGGCCGTGTACACCAGTGGCTGGAAACAGGCCCCGAAGGCACAGGTGGTGACGGCGAAGAGCAGGGTCGCGACGATCAGCAGGGCGGTACGCGAGGCACCGGTGAACAGGGAGGCGGCGGCGAGCAGCAGATGCCCGGTGCCGCCCGCGGCGCCGGTCAGCGGCAGCCGGCGGGTGGGCCCGACCCGGCTCAGCAGCCGGGCGACCGGCAGGGTCCCGGCCACCGTGCCGCCCATCAGCAGCCCGACCAGCAGGGTCATCATCCAGGGCGGCTGTTCCAGCCGGGCCATGAAGAGCAGCGGGACGGCGGTGTCCACCAGGGCCATACCGAAGAGGACAAAGGCCAGATGGGCGCCGAGCAGTCCGGCGAAGGGCCGATGGCGCAGCAGGGCGGTGCTCGCGCGCCGTGTGCCCGACGGGGGGACGGGCAGCCCGGGGAAGCGGTCCCGGCGGCGGAGCAGCAGGGCGGCGAAGGCCAGGAAGGTGGCCGCGTCCAGCAGGAAGACCAGCGGGTCCGGGCCGCCGGGGCGGGCCGCCGCGACGGCGGAGAGCAGCACCCCGGCCGCCAGACCGGTGTGGTTCGCCATGGCGCGGGCCGCGAAGGCCCGCGCGGGGTCGGCGCCGCGCTCGGCGGCCACCAGCATCGGGGTGAGACAGGTGTACGCGGCGCCCGCGCCGGCGCCGCAGAGCGCGGCCGACACCAGGGCGGTGCCCGGCCCCGGCGCGTACGGCAGCCAGCCGATGCCCAGGGCCTGGGCGGTCAGGGCCAGGGCGGTGACGGGGGCGGCGGGGTGCCGTCGTACGGCCCGCAGCGCCGCCCAGGGTCCGGCGGCCCCGGCGCCCGCGAGGACCAGGAAGTAGCGGGTGATCGCCCCGGGGCCGCCGTCCCCGTCCCCGTACAGCACCACCGTGACCAGGACCAGGGTCAGCCCGCTGCCGAAGGAGGAGAGGGCGTGGCCGCCCACGAGCAGCCGGGTCTCCGGCCGTAGGGGCCCGCCGGGGCCCGGCCGGCTCACGCGAGCAGGGAGCGGGCGACGGTGGCGAGCCGGTCGCCCTGGGTCCGGAGCATCTCCGGGTCGGCGAGTTCCTCGGCGGCGAGCACGACCAGACAGGCGAGGGTGTCGACGGCATGGGCGCGGATGACCCGGGCCGAGGGGAGCGCGGGCACCCCGGCCCCGGTGGGGGTGGCGGCCGGGCTCTGCCGGTAGCCCTCCAGAAAGGCCGGGGTGAGCAGCCCGTACGCGTACAGCCGCCCCAGTTCGGCGGCGGGCGGGCCGATGAGCGCGTTGGACAGATCGAGCAGGGCGGTGATCCGGGTGCCCCGGAAGCAGAGGTTCTCCGGCCGCAGGTCCATATGGAGCACCCGGGTGCCGGTGGCGGCGAGGCAGGCGCTCCGCAGGACCGGTTCCACGAGGTGGGGCGCGGGCAGCGGATGGTGCAGGGCGGCCCTGCGATAGCGGACCAGCGCCCGCCGGACCAGGGCCTGGGCCCGTCCGGCCGTGCGCAGCGCGGCGAGATCGGGCCCGGGGGCGGGCCGCAGCGCGTGCAGGGAGCGGGCGACCCGTCCCAGCGAGCGCTGCTGTCCGGTGCCGAGGGCGGTGACCTGGTCGTGCTCGATGTACTCCATGAGCATCCAGGAGGGGACGTCCCCGGAGCGGCGGCCCCAGCCGTGGAGCCGGGGCACCGGCACTCCGGCGTCGGTGAGATGCCGGTGGAGCGCCACCTCGCCGGCGATCACCTCGGCGAAGTCGGTGTATCCGTCGTAGCTGGTGCGGGTGGTCTCCAGCAGGGGGATCCGCAGCGCGTACCGCCCTCCCGCGACCTCGGCGCGCAGGACGGCGAAGTCCATGCCCTGCCGCCAGGGGGTGATCCGGCAGGGGCCGGTCCTGAGCGCCGCCTCCACCACGGGCCGCAGCGCGGGCACCCGGGAGGCGATGTCGGGCTGGGGGCGGAGCCGGAGTCCGCCGCTGTCGTCCGGGCCCTGACCCGCTGTCATGCCGGTACCACCGGGGTGCCGGTGGGCGGGGAGTCGGTGCGGAACCCGGGGACGGTGGCCTCGTAGACGGCGTGCACCGCCTGCCAGCTGTGTTCCCGGTCGCGTTCGGAGAGCCAGGTCTTGTCGTCGGACTGCTGGTCGCCGTTGCCCCGGTCGCGGGCGGGCAGTCCCAGATCACCGCGTTCGTTGCCGTGCTGCACGGCGAGCCAGCTCACATTCACGGCGGGGATGTGGGCGGCGTTACGGGTGATCCACTCCACGGTCCCGGTGTAGTCGGCGCCGGGGATGCCCAGGATGAGGTTGGGGACCACCGGGATGCCGAGTCCGGCGGCCAGCTCCAGGGCGCGGTCGGCATGGCGCATCCGGAAGGGTTTGCGGAGGTGCTTCAGCCAGCGGTCGTCGCAGATCTCCAGGCCGAACTCGATGTACCGGACGCCCATCTCCCGCCACTCCTCCAGATATCCGTCCCGGCAGGCCAGGGAGGGCGGGGTCTGCACGATGAAGCCGGCGAAATCGGGGTGGTCGGCGGCGAGCCGCTTGCCGACATCCCCCAGCGAGCGCCAGTTCCTGGCCTCCCCGAAGGACTTGTCGTCCACGAATACCAGTTCGAAGGAGAGCGGGTCGAGGGCGTCGGCGTCGCGCAGTACCCGGTCCTCGGGGGTGAGCGTGACCGTGGTGGGCACGGTGCAGAAGGCGCAGCGGAAGGAGCAGCCGCTGCTGAGGCTGAAGCGGGGGATGCAGCGCATCCCCGTGAAGAGCCGGTAGTCCTGGGTGGCGGAGGTGCGGGCGCCGGGGAAGACGGAGGGCAGGTGCGGGAGCCCGGCCAAGTAGCTCACATGGGGATGGTGGGCGAAGTCGAGGGGGTCGGTGTAGCCGCCGAGGACGATCGGCCGGTCGACACGGTCGGCGAAGTCGCGGACATAGGCGAGGCTGGTGTCCATCACGGAGAAGAGGAAGGCCGTCCCGGGGGGTGAGTCACGGCCCAGGGCGACCAGTTCCTCCTGGTCGGTCGCGATGTACACGGATTTCCTGTACGCCTCGTCCGGGAGCAGACCGGCGATGACCGGGATCCAGTAGGGGATCTCCATGAAGTGCGGCGGGAGCACATACCCGGGCATGGTGGCGTACGCCTCGCGGTAGTACCGTCGCATGAGATCGTGGGGGGTGAGCAGCTGATCGCTGAACTGGACGAACGTCACGTTCACGGGCATCGGGCAACCGCCGTTCAGGGGGCTGTCTGCGGACCGCTCTCCCCAGCGGACACGGATGGCGGGCGCCCGTGGTTCATTCCTTCCCCTGGTTCATACCGCTCCGTGGTTCACACTGCTCCGTGGTTCGGGCGCCGCCTGGAGCGGTGCGGACCCGGTCCGGTGGGCGAGGAGGGTCGCCACCAGATCACGGCGGCTGCGTACCCCGGTCTTGTCGAAGACCGACTTCAGATGCTCCTGGACGGTGTACGGGGAGAGCCGGGCCATCCGGCTGATCTCCGCCGTGGAGTGGCCGCGCAGCACCAGCGCCACGATCTGGCCCTCCCTCGGGGTGAGCCCGTGGGCGGCCGTGATCAGCGCGATGTGCTCGCCCGGACCGGCCGGTTCGACGGCGACGGCGACCCGGGTGGGGCCCTCTCCCGTCAGCCGCCAGGCGTGCAGCCGGACCCGGACCCGGCCCCGGGTGTGCGCCCAGGAGGTGAGGGACCCGGGGGAGCCGGGGGCGCGCACCGCCGCGGCGACCGCGTAGAGAGCGGGCGGAAGGGTGCCCTCCGCCCATCCGTCCGGTCCTTGCGCACCACGGCTGTCCTCGTCGGCGCAGTGACCGTGCGGCTCCCTCGTGTCCGCCGGGCACCCCTCGCCGGGCGCGGGCAGTTCGCCCAGCCAGATCCCGGCCGTGGGGCTGGACTGGACGACGGTGTACTCCTCGTCCAGCAGCACCAGCGCGGGGGCGGGCAGCTCGGGGCCCGCCCCGGGCGCGGGCTCAGCGCACCGGGCCCGCTGGGTCAGATGCAGCCTGCGGAGGATGTCCCCCAGCGGCTGGACGAGCGACCGGGCCACGGTCCTGGCCTGCTCCCCGGGCGGCGGGTCGTCCGGGCCGGTCCCGAGCATCAGCGCGCCCCAGACCCCGTACCGGTCGCGCAGCAGGAAGCGCAGTTCGTCCGCGAGACCGAGGGGGCGCATGATGTCCCGGTACCGGGGGCTGCGCTCCCGTACCCCGCCGATCGCCTCGCCGAGCACCCCCACCGGCACCGGCCGCCGGGCCAGTTCGGCCAGCCCGTTGACATCGCCCTCGCGGTACTCGATGTCCAGCATGCGTGGCAGATACCGGAGGGGAACGGCCTGCCGGTACTGGCCGCCGGTGTTCATCAGGGTGTCGGGGTCGAGGGTGACCCCCGCCCAGACCTCGGAGCGGAGCACCGGGCGCATCGCCCGCAGGACCCCGTCGAAGAACTCGTCGACTCCGGCCGCCCCCGCCGCCGCCCGTACCGCCGCGTCCACGACCCCGCCGGGACCTGTCGCTCCCCCGTACCGCACCATGGCCGCACGGTAGACCGGGTTCCCCGGCGGCGCGGCATGGTTGGACGGTGTGTCGTCCCTGGTCGTCCCCGGTTGTCCCGGCCGGTGCGGCCGGGGGGCGGTCACCGGAAGCGGGCGGCGGCGCCGGGTGGTCAGGCGCGGGTGACCAGGAGCAGGGCGTAGATGACCAGGATCGAGCCGCCGAGGACGATCCCGGCCCTGGCCGCGGTGGTACGGCGGCGGTCCCCCGGGGCCGTCCTGTTCCCCTGGCGCAGGGCCAGATACCCCGTGAGGACGGCGAGCGGCGCCATGAGGAGGCTGAGGAAGAAGAAGCCCAGCACACCGCAGAACAGGCTGAGGAACGCGAGCCCTGTGGCGAGGGCGGGGGAGTGGGTACCGGCCCGGGGCAGGCTCTTGGAGGCGTACACGATCTGACTCCTGTCGTCGATGTGTGTCCTTCCACGGATGCGGCTACCCGCTCCCCGCGGGGGTACGCCTTTGCCGGGCCGGGTCGAGCCGAACGGGTGGAGCACGGATGGGCCGGCCGGTCCCGACCGGCCGGCCCGGGCGGATCAGGGCCTGTCGCCCCGTACCACCGCCACCGGGCAGTGCGCGTGATGCAGCAGCGCCTGGCTCACCGACCCCAGGAGCAGCCCGGTGAAGCCGCCGCGCCCGCGCGCACCCATCACGATGAGCTGCGCGTTCTCGGTCTCCGCGATCAGTGCCTGACGGATCCGCCGCTCCACCAGCCGCCGGTGGACGGTGACATCCGGGTGCCGGTCCTGCCACCCGGCGAGTGCCTCCGCCAGCAGCCGTTCCTCACCCGCCCGGATCCGGTCGAGCCCGTCGACCAGATTCTGCGGATGTCCCGGGTCGTCGTCCCCGCGCTCGGTCCAGGTGTTCCACGCGTGCACGGCGACCAGCTCCGCGCCCCGCGCCGACGCCTCGGCGAAGGCGAACCCGACCGCCGCGTCGGACTCCGGCGAGCCGTCCACCGCCACCACCACGGGCCCGGAGGCCCGTGCGTCGCCCCGGACCACCAGCACCGGGCAGCGCCCGTGCGCGGCCAGATGCACCGCCGTCGATCCGACCAGGAGCCCGATGAACCCGCCCATCCCGCGGCTGCCGACGACCACCAGGGACGCGTCCCTGGACTGCGCCTCCAGCACGCTCAGCGGCTCCCCGGTCACCAGATCCCCGGTGACCTCCACCCCGGGCTCGGTCTCCCGGGCCCGGGCGACCCCGTCGGCCAGCATGCGCTCGGCCGCGTTGCGCAGCCCTCCCTCGCGCGGGCCGGAGGGGGAGGGGCCCAGGGACACATGCATCGTCGGCCAGATGAAGGCGTGCACCACATGGAGCCCCACCCCGCGCAGCCGCGCCTCCCGGGCCGCGACCTCCACCGCGGTGAGCGCCGACTCCGAGCCGTCCACACCGACCACGACCGGACCGTTCATCACAGCACTTCCGTTCTTCCGCGTGCTTTCCACGTGTCTTCCGCAGGTCTTCCGCGTGTCTCGCGTGGGTGCGGTACCCGTGGCACCGCCCGCCCCCAGTCTCGGCCCGGGAACGGGGGCCCGCACGGGCCGAACGTCCATACCGCGCGGGACGAACAGCCCGGATGGCGGATGACGCAAGCAGTATTTCGGACAACGGGGACCTGTCGGTGGTGGATGCGGTGGGGTGACCCCGCCCGGCTTTGAGCCCGTCTCCCGTGTTGCGCGTGTATCCCACCGGGGGCAGTGGCATGGTCGAGACCGGCCGGGAGGGACTGGCGTGAGGGAAACACGTGACTGGACGACCATTCGGGACCAGGCCGCCGCTGTGTCGGAGCCCCTGCTCCGTTCGCTGGTGGGAAGCCTGCCCACGGAGATCCGGCATGCCTGCGGGGTGCACTTCGGCTGGTGGACCGAGCAGGGGGCGGCCTCGGCCGGTCAGCCATCGGGCAAGGCCGTCCGCCCCGCCCTGGCCCTGCTGGCCTGTAGGGCGGCCGGTGGCGCCGCACAGGCCGCACACCCGGCGGCGGTCGCCGTCGAACTGGTGCACAACGCCGGCCTGCTCCACGACGACATCATCGACCGCGACCCCGTCCGGCGGGGCAGACCGGCGCTGTGGAAGGCCATGGGCGTCCCCGCAGCGATCCTGGCGGGCGACGCGCTCTTCTTCGCCGCCGTACAGGCCCTGACCGAAGCGCCCCGGCCCGACCGTACGGTCCCCGTCCTGCTGGCGACCGTACGGGAGCTGGTGGAGGGCGAATACCTCGACACCCTGCTGGAGAGCGAGGCCGCCGCCGACGAGGAACAGGTGCTGGCGGTCGCCGCCGGCAAGACCGGCGCGCTGCTGGCCTGCGCCTGCGAACTGGGAGCCATCGCCGCCGACGCCACCGACGAGCGCGCCGCCCATCTGCGGGCGTTCGGCCACCATCTCGGTATCGCCTTCCAGTGCGCCGACGATCTGCTCGGCATCTGGGGCGACCCCGCCGTCACGGGCAAGCCCGCCCTGTCCGACCTGCGGCGGCGCAAGATCTCCCTCCCGGTCGCCGTCGCCCTGGCCGACCGGACCCCGCACACGGCCCGGCTGCGCGCGCTCTACCGCCGGGACGCACCGCTCAGCGACGAGGACTGCCGATCGGCCGCCGAGGTGATCACCCGGACGGGGGCGCGGCGGGTCACCGAACGTTGGGGCGACCGGCACAGCGCCGAGGCCCTCCGCCATCTCCGGCTCGCCGGACCCGAGCCGGGGCCCCGCGCCGAACTCGAAGCCCTCGTCCATCTGGCCACCCACCGCGACCACTGACCCACCGCGACCGCCGACCCGTCGCGATCACTGACCCACCCATGACTGCCCCACCCATGACCGCCGACCCACCCGCGACCGGTCACCGGCCGGGGACGCCCGGGGGGACGCCCGGGGCGGGCCCGCCGTCCCGGCCGGCGCAGGAAAGGACGCTCCACCATGACCAGCGGGATAGCCGGCTTCCCCACCGCCGACAGCCAGGAGACCACCGCCGTCGCGGATCTCTGGTCCAAGCTGCGGCTCACCGATATGAAGATCTTCTGTCCCGTGCCGCTGCGGATCCATCCGTACGGGGCCGCGGAGCTGGACGCCCACGGCACCCGGTGGCTGAGGTCGCAAGGGGTCCCCCTGCCCGAGGCGTCCGGGCAGGGGGACACCCGCCTGGGTCATCTCTTCAGCGCCGGGATGCCCTACACCACCGAGGACTTCCTCACCCGCTTCATCTGCTTCAACTACTGGGGCATCCTCTGGGACGACCATCTGGACGCCCTCGCCCCCGATCTGGCCGCCGTGACCGCCCATGTCGGCGAGGCCAGTCGTATCCAGTACGAACCGGGGGGCGTCCCGGTGCCGGACGACCTCCGGCTGCGGGTGCTGCGCGCCGCCCTGGAGGTGCTCCGGCCCGGACTCTCCCCC
Organism: Streptomyces sp. NPDC000594; assembly: GCF_040299965.1. Taxonomy (NCBI): domain Bacteria; kingdom Bacillati; phylum Actinomycetota; class Actinomycetes; order Kitasatosporales; family Streptomycetaceae; genus Streptomyces; species Streptomyces sp. NPDC000594. The sequence continues at coordinate 119,186 of NZ_JBEPCY010000011.1, forward strand.
GAGGCCTGGCAGATGTTCTGCGCCGCCGCGCTCTCCTGGTACCAGGGCCAGGTGTGGAAGTACGCCCTCCAGCACCGCTCCACCCCGCCCGGCCTGGGGGAGTGGCTGCGTATGCGATGGGCGAAGCTGGGCACCTCCATCCTGGCCGCCATGACCTGCCCCGGCGCCGGGCAGCCCGCCTCCTCCGCGATGCTCGCCGAACCCGCCGTACGCGCGTTCACCCATGCCACCTTTCTCGCCCCCGCCATGCTGAACGAACTCGGCAGCCTCACCAAGGAGAGCCCCACCGGGCAGAGCACCAACCTCGTCCTGCTGCTCGCCCGGACCCACCGCGTCGGTGTCACCGAGGCGGCCCTCCAGGTCTGGGAACTCTACGAGCGCCTGGTGGGGCTCATGCTGCGGCTGCGGACCCGGCTCCTGGCCGATCCCCGTCCGGCCGTCGCGCATTACGCCAAGGCATTGCCCCACTGGCTGCCCGCCACCCTGGAGTGGCATCTCACCAGCTCCCGCTACCGGGCCGCCGCCCCCGCCGCCGAACCCGCCCCCGCCCCCGCTGCCGAACCCGGACCGGCCCCCGCGCCCCGGCTGGTCCTCACCGACACCCCCACCCTGTGGGACCCGGACGACCACACCCCGCCACCCGTACCGGAACTCGCCTGGATGTGGCGGCAGACCCAACCCTGACGCACACCCCCGCACTTCCGCCGGTGCCCCGGTGTCCCGCCCGGGGCCCTCGGGGTACCGGTGGCCCCGGCTACAGCGGGGTCCGCAGGGTCACCGACTGCGGCCCGAAGCCGTTGCGCTCATAGAACCGCACCGCCCCCGCGTTGCCCGCGTAGGCCGTCACCTCCGCCGCTTCGGCCCCGGTCGTCCTCGCCCAGCCGAAGAACTCCGCGACCAGCCGCTGTCCTGTGCCACCGCCGCGCAGCGCGGGCCGTACATACATGCTCACCAGGGTCGCGATCCGCACCGGCCGTATCGCGGACGCCTCCCCCAGCACCCCGGTGAGATGGCCCACGATCTCCCCGTCGCGCTCCGCGACCAGCAGCAGCCGGTCCGGATCGTCGATGCCCGCGGCGAAACGGCCGGGCCCGTGCTCCTGGGGCCAGCCGAGATCGATATACGGATCCCGGACCCCGGCGTCCTCGGCGAACAGCGCGCCGCTGCATGCGACAAGGCCGTCCACATCGGCGTGCCCGGCCCTGCGGACCACCGTGCTCTCCTGTCGATCGCTCATGGTCCGCGACCCTACCCCCGGGCACTGACAACGCCCCCGGAACCGGGGGCGGGAGGGCGCCGCGTGATCGCATCCGGCCGCCGCGCGTTCCGATCTCGCGCCTTCGGGGTACGACCCCTCGCAGCGGGCGAGGGGCCAGGCTGAAGGAGCCCGGTATGGCACCCACCGCACCCGACTTCGGTCCCGCGATCGATCCGTACGCGCCCTACGAACCGCAGCGGGACTGCGACCCCGACCCCAAACCCGGCCTGCTCGGCTTCCGTGACCTGGTGCTCGCCGCCTACCCCGGCACGACCAGCATGGGCATCAGCAGGTCCTGCGGCAGCGGCGGCCAGAGCGAGCACAAGGAGGGCCGGGCCTGGGACTGGGGTGTGAGCGCGCACAGCCAGGCGCAGCTCGCCGACGATCTGATCGGCTGGCTCCACGCCACCGACCGGCACGGCAACACCCATGCCCTCGCCCGCCGTTTCGGAATCATGTACATGATCTGGAACCGCCGGATCTGGATGTCGAGCCGGCCGGCCGACGGCTGGCAGCCCTACCGGGGCTCCAGCCCCCACACCGACCACATCCACTTCAGCTTCTCCTGGGCCGGCGCCCGCCAGGAGACCAGCTGGTGGAAGGCGCCGGTGGTGCCGGACCGGCGGCAGCGGCTCGCGGTCGGGATGTCGCACGACGGCCGTCTGGAGGCCTTCCACGGGGCCGTCGACCAGATCTACCACACCTACCAGCACCAGCAGGGCGGCAGTTGGTCGGGGTGGAAGGCGTTCGGCGGTCCGGCGTCGGCGACGGTCGCGCTGTCGGCCGCCCCCGACGGGCGGCTGGAGCTGTTCGCGATGAACGGCGAGACCTTCCTCCACCGTTATCAGGTACGGCCGTCCGCGGAGTGGGCCGACTGGTACCCCTTCGGCGGAGGCGGGGACCATCTCGCCGTCGCCCCCAACCACGACGGCCGGCTCGAAGTGTTCGCCTCGAACGCGTCGGGCGTGCACCACCGCTGGCACACCACACCGGGCGGCACCTGGCACGACTGGAGCCCCCTCGGCGGCCCGCCCGCCGCCCGGCTCGCGGCGGCCCCCGCGTCGGACGGCCGTATCGAGGTGTTCGCGATGAACGACGACATCTTCCGGCACGCCTGCCAGACGGACCTCTCCGGCACCTGGCGCCCCTGGGTCGACTTCGGGCTCGGCGGCGACCAGCTGGCCGTGGGCCGGAATCACGACGGCCGGCTCGAAGTGTTTGCCTCCAACCCGTCCGGCGTCCATCACCGCTGGCAGAACGTGCCCGCCGGGGACTGGCACGACTGGCGCCCGCTCGGTGGCCCCCCGGCCGCCCGGCTGGCGACGGTCGCCTCGCACGACCACCGGATCGAGGTGTTCGCGATGAACGATGAGATCCTTCAGCACACCTACCAGACCGACACCACCGGAGCCTGGCGGGCCTGGCAGGACTTCGGCGGCGGGGGCTACTTCGTCCAGGCGCTGCGGAACCCCGACGGCCGGCTGGAGATCTTCGCCAACAACCCCGGCGGTGTCCACCACCGCTGGCAGCACCGGCCCGGGAGCGACTGGCACGACTGGCAGCCCCTGTGACCGCCCGCCGCACCGGATCGGCGCGCCACCGTACCCGGCCGGCGCGCCGCCGCACCGCGATGGCGCGCCGGGCCGTCCGGGCGGGGGCGTCACAGCCGCCAGCGGATCTCCCGGTCCGGGGTGTAGCGGCACATCGTCCCCGTGGCCACCGCGCCCCGCAGATGGGCCGCCAGACCGGGATGCCGCTCGTCCAGCCTGCGCAGGGTGTCACGGATCCGGGCGGCGACATTCTTACGGGCACGCTCCCGTGGGTCGTCCGGCCGGCGGGGGTGGCGGCCCCCCGCACCCGTACAGCGGCGCACCTCCTCCAGCAGGGCGGCGCGTTCCCGGTCGTACGCCGCCGCGCGCTCCTCCTGGCCCCGCACCACCGCCCGGTCGATCTCCGCGTCCAGCCGCTCCAGACGGCGGCGGTACCGTTCGCGGGCCTCGGCGTCCAGCGGCCCGCCGGCCCCCGCCGGGTGCGCGGCGGCGGCCGTCCCGCCGTCCGGGTCCAGCAGCCGGACGGCCGCGATGTCCTGGCCGGGCAGGCTCAGCAGACGGTGCAGATCCCGCAGGCCCTTCGCGTCGGGCAGATGCACGGTGCGGTCCTCGTAGGTCAGCCGCCACACCTCGCCGACCCGGCGGAACTCGTACCCACCGGGCGGCCGGTCCGGCACGACGGATGCCACCGGCGGCCCCGCCACGGCCCGTTCGGCACAGGCGCGCGGCCGCGCCACACCCAGTCGGCGCGCCCGCTCCTCAGCCTCGCCGAGCAGAGCGGCGAGCCGGTCGTCATCCGTCCCCCGCGCGCGCAGCACGGCGGCCAGCTCCAGCCGGGCCCGCAGCGACCACGGCAGCGCGTCCATCCGGTCGGCCGACCGGATGGCCTCCCCGAGATGACGGACGGCCGGCTCCCACCGCCGCCGCGCGGCGTCCAGCACCCCCAGCCACAGGGCGGCGGGGCCACTGATGTCCCAGCCGAGGAGGGAGACCAGCCACTGCCCGGTGTACGGGGCCAGCGAGTCCCGGATGCTGTCGCACCACTCCGGATCACCCGACACGGCGGCCGCCTGCGCCTGATAGCGCAGCCACAGCGGAGTGACACTCCGGTGGAGCAGCGTGTCCCCGCCGGCCCCCGAGCCCGGGAGCGGGACGGGTACGCCCGGACGCCCGCCCGCCTCCAGCTCGGTGAGGGCCGCCACCAGCGCCGTGTACGGATACCGCTGACTCCTCAGCACCTCCACCTGCCGCCGCGCCTCGGGGAACGCGCCCCGCAGCATCCGAAGCGCCCAGCGGTGGTGGGAGACGAAGAACGCGTACGGGTCGGTGCCCACCGATCGCAGCGCCTCCGAGGCGTCGAGCAGCTCCTCGGCCTCGGCGAAGCCGCCCGTCACACCTCCCATGACACTGCGGTCCAGCAGGGAGGTCAGACGCAGCCGGGGGGAGCCGTCGGCGTCGGCCACCGAGGCCAGCGCGGACAGATCGTCCCGGCAGCGCGGATCGTCCGCCTCCAGTGCCGCGACCCACCGCATGGACATCGCCACATGCTCCGTCCAGCGGTCGCCCCGGCGCCGGGACTCCCCGATCAGCTCCGCCGCCAGTCCACGCCGCGCACCCGCCGACCCGGGCTCCCACTCCGTCTGGAGCCGCGCCCAGAGCCCGATGTACAGGGTGTCGTCGTCGCCCGCCGCACGGGCTCCGGCCACCACCGCCGCGGCGACCCGCCGGGCCGGCTCCCAGAGGGAGGCCCGCGGATCACCCTCGCGCTCGCCTTCGTCGGCGCCCGGGTCCGGGTCCGCGCCTGGCTCCGGCCCCGCGTCCGGCTCCGGCCCTGCCGCTGCCTCCGCCTCCGGGCGGTCCGTGGTGACCAGCCGGTCCCGCGCCCAGCCCAGGGCCCTCGATGTCAGCAGCGCCGTGTCCCCGCGTTCGTCGGCGCTGTACAGGGTCAGTGCCGTCCGCCCGATCAGCAGCGGGTCGCCCAGCTCCCGCGCCCCGGCGGCGGCTTCACCGAACACCTCCCAGGAGCGCCGGTGCTCACCGGAGAACTGGAGCGCCAGCCCCAGGTCGAGACCGATCAGCACCCGCCGCACGGGGGCGGTGTCACCGAGACGCTCCAGGGCGCGGCCGTAATGTCCCACCGCCTCCTCATGGGCGAGGCGGTTCTGCGCATGGCGCGCGGCGTCCAGCATCAGCGCCACGGCCTCCTCCGCCGCCAGCTCCCCGAGGGCGCAGTGGGCATGCCGGGCCAGCTCCACGGGAAGCGGTACGTCCGGCGCGGCAGCGGCCCCCGCCGCGCCGTCCCGCAGCGCCCGTACGGCGGCGGCGTGCAACCGCCGTACCTCCACCGGGTCCAGACCGGCGTAGAGCGTCTCGCGGACGAGATCGTGCTTGAAGACCACCCGCCCCGACGGCTCCGTCTCCACCAGCTGGGCGTCCGCGGCCCGCGCCAGCCAGTGGCGCACCCGCGCCGGCGCGGCGCCGCTGACGCCCGCCAGCGTGCCGGGGTGGAAGCGCCGCCCCAGCACCGACGCGGCACCGAGACAGGCCACGACCGCTCCGTCCAGCAGCTCCAGCCGCTGCCGCAGGGAGGCGTGGAGCCCCGGCGACAACCCGCTCATGGAGTGCCCGACCGCCCACAGCCGGGTCATCTCCTGGACGAAGAAGGGATTGCCACCGGTACGGCGCAGCACCTCGGCGGTGACGGTGTCGTCCGGTTCCCGGCCGGCGGTGCGCCGCATCAGTTCGGCCACATCCGCCGTGCCGAGACCCGGGAGCGGCAGGGTCGTGGAGCGGGTCATCAGCGACAGCAACCGGTCCCGCGCGGGGTGGTCCGGCCGGTCGATCTCGGTGTCCCGGCAGGTCGCCACGGTGAGCACCCGCTCCAGGGAGAGATGCTGCACCAGGAACCCCAGCAGGGCGACCGACGCGGGGTCGGCCCAGTGGATGTCCTCCAGCACGATCAGCACCGGCCGCCGCTGCGCGGCGGTGACCAGCATGGTCGTCACCGCGTCGAAGAGCTGGAACGGGTCGGCCTCCTCGGCGCCCGCCCCACCGTCCAGCAGGATCCGTCGCACCACTCCCTCCGTCCCCGCGGTGGCCGGAGCCGACCCGTCCGGCCCGGGAGCGCACAGACCGCGGATCACCTGGGTCCACGGCCAGTACCCGGGAGTGCCGTCGGCGCCCCAGCACGATCCGCGCAGCACCGTCATGTCCCGGCTCCGGGCCTCGCGGACCGTCCAGCCGGCGAGCGAGGTCTTGCCGATCCCCGCCTCACCGGTGATCAGCACCAGACCGCCCTGTCCGGCGCCGGCCCGTACGAGACGGGCGCGCAGGACACCCAGGACTTCGTCCCGCCCCAGCAGCGCCGAGGGGGTGCCGCCCCCGTGCGGTGCCCCGCTCATGTCCTCCACCGGTCCCGGCGGAAACCTCCCCGACTCCTCATGCGCATCCCCATCGGGGGAGCGTAGAGGCTGTTCGAAATATGGATCAACTTGGTTAAACACCTGAACGACACCGGCCCGGTCCGTTCCCTCCGGGTGTACGGGGCAGGGGGCGGCCGAGGCCCCTCGGAAGGGCTGTCGGTGACGGCGCCTAGACTGGCCGGATGATCGCTCGGTGTTTCCTACGCCGGCCCCAGGGCGGGGCGCGTAGGGAAGGAAGACATGGCTCACTCACCTCATCGCCGCCGCAAGGGCTGTGGTGTGTGCAACCCTCACAAGCTGCGGGGGTACGGACGTTCGGTCCGTGACCCGTGGCCGGTCCTGCGGAAGCTGGGCCGCAAGCGCCGCGTCGGCCGCGGTGACCTGGGCGACCAGGGCCGGGAGGGCTAGGAGCCGCCCCGGCGGACCGGGCACCCCTTCGACGGCACTGTCGCACGCACCCTGTCGCCCACTTCCGGTGTGCGACATGATGCGCAGCGCAGTCGTCGGCGGAGGGGTGCGCTTTGATGTCCGAAGGGTCCGAGGGAATCGACCATGCCGTGGTGGTGGGCGCCGGGGTGGCCGGGCTGCTGGCCGCCCGGGTGCTGGCGGAGCGCTTCGCGCGCGTCACGGTGATCGAGCGGGACGACCTCCCGGAGGGGGCGGCGCCCGCGTTCCGGGCCGGGGCGCCGCAGACGCGGCATGTGCACATTCTCTGGTCGCGGGGTGTCGCGGCGCTGGACGCGCTGTTACCGGGCGTCGTCCAGGAGCTGGCGGCGGCCGGGGCGGTCCGGGTCGACGCCCCGGAGCGGATGCGCTGGCTCTCTCCGGCGGACTGGTTCACCGGTGTGCGGGGAGCGTTCTATCTGTCCGTCTCCCGCGAACTGCTGGAGACGACCCTCCGCCGCAGGGTCCTCGACCGGCCGTCGATCACGCTGATGGACCGTCATGAGGTCACCGGGCTCGTCCCGGCGCCGGGCGGAACCGCGATCGGCGGTGTACGTCTGCGCCGGCGGGGCAAGGACGGCCAGGAGTCCTCGGTGCGCGCGGGGACGGTGGTCGTCGCCACCGGCCGGGGCTCCCGCCTCGCGGACTGGCTCCCGGGGATCGGATGCCCCGCCCCGGTCACGGAACGGATCGACGCGCACCTCGGCTACTCCTCCCGCTACTACCGCCGCCCGGCCGCCGATCCGGGCTGGCAGGCGATGTATGTCCAGGGCAACCCCGGGACGCCGCGCGGCGGGGTGATCGTCCCGATCGACGGCGAGCGCTGGCTGGTCACCCTGATCGGCCAGGGCGACCATGTGCCACCGGTCGAGGAGAAGGCATGGCTCGCCTTCGCCTCCTCGCTCCGCTCCCCGGAACTGGCGGACGCGCTCACGGAGGCGGAGCCACTGTCGGACGTGGTCGCCTTCCGCGCCACCGCGAACGAGTGGACCCATGTGGAGCGGGTACCGCGATGGCCGCGCGGACTGCTGGTCATCGGGGACGCGCTCTGCCGGTTCAACCCGGTCTACGGGCACGGGATGACGGTCGCCGCGGTGGAGGCCCAGGTGCTCGCGGGCGAGATCGCGGGGTACGGCCCGGGGGAGGTCGCCGCGCGGGCGCGGCGGACCCAGCGGGCCCTGGCGGCCTGCCCACGTGCCGCCTGGGCCATCGCCACGGGCGAGGACACCCGCTATCCGGGCACCGACGGGCCGGTACCGGGCCGGCTCACCCGGATCCAGCAGGACTACATGGCCCGGGTACTGGCCGCCGCCAATACCGACCCCGTGGTGGCCGGGGCCTTCTTCGAGGTGCTGTCGCTCAACCGCCGCCCCGAGACCCTGCTGACGCCCCGGATCGCGGCCCGCGCCCTCCGCCGCCGGAGGTGACCGGCTCCCCGGGACACCGCCGGCCGGCGGCCCCGGGCCTCCCCGTGTACACCCTCGGACCCCACTCCGACCGGAGCACGGCCGGGTCCGACCCCGCCCCACGAGGGCACCACCTCCGTCCCCCCGGTCCCCGCCGACCGGGGCGACGCGGTCCGCGCACAGGCCGTCGTCCTCAGCGGCACCTCACCCGAGCGCGCCGCCCGCCTTCAGGACCGCCCACGGGCGCGTCACGGAAAGCAGCCCGGACGCTGGTCCCCGGAGGCGTACGACGCGGTGGAGTCGGTCCGGCGGGTCCTGGAGAAGCCGGCCGGCCGGGCCGGCATCGCACCGGACACCGTGGTCGGGGGCGTGTCCGGCCTCCGTCACCAGGGCATCTCCAGGACCCTCCGCTTCACCGCCGACGGCACCAACACCCCGGCCCCCGGGGCGCCGTCCTTCCTCTTCCGGGCCCAGGGGAACGGCTTCCGCTTCCTGGGACGCCACGACCGGCTCGGCCGAACGCCCCGCCGTACCGTCCCCGCGTCCGGTGCCGCCGGGAGGTACGGACGGTGCCCGGTGCCGCCGGACGTACGGCCGGTCCGGCCCCCGGGGCCGTCACCCCGCCCGGTCCGCCGTGACGGCGTAGTAGTCGAGGATCCCCCGCTCGTACGCGTGCAGGAAGTTGCGCGGCCAGGTCCCCGGCGCCCACCAGCGGCCGATCCACCGGTCCCAGCCCCGCCAGACCTGGGGGCCGATGGACTCGACCCGCACCCCGGTGAGCCCGGCCGCCGTGAAGGCGTCCGTGAGCGCCGACACCGGCCGGGCGATGTCCAGTCCGTCCGCGAAGGACTCCAGCAGCCCCGCCAGCTCCCCGGGCCTGCCGGGAGCGTCGTCCACGGTGAAGAACCCCGCCAGGGCCACCCGGCCGCCCGGCCGCAGCACCCGCGCGGTCTCCGCCGCGAAGGCGCCCAGGTCCGGGAAGTGCTGGGCGGCCTCCACACTGAGGACGACATCGAACCCGCCGTCCTCCAGGGGCATCCGTTCGGCGGCCCCCCGGACGAACCGCAGCCGGTCCGGCTCCTCGCGCAGCAGCCCGGCCCGCGCCTCGCGCGCCCGCCGCAGCTGCTCCGGATGGATGTCCATCCCGGTGACGGTGGCGGGCGCGTACTCCTCCAGGACCAGGGCGCAGCCCCTGCCGAGCCCGCATCCCACTTCCAGCAGATCCGGCCGGGGCGGCAGCCGGGCGGTGTCCAGGACATGCCGGTAGAGGTCCTCCTGGCTGCGGATCCGCTCCTCCTCGCCGACCGGTCCGTCCAGATCGATGTTCCGCCAGTAGCCGAAGTTGATGAACCCTCCGGCGAACATCGGAGCCCCGGCCAGATCGCCGGGGCCGTACACCTCCTGTACCGCGGGACGCATCGCCGGAACGGACGCGTCGTTCTCGTCTGCCACCGCCACCTCCTGAAGAGCACCTGCCCCTGTGGTGCGCACGGAGCCCCGCGAGCACCATCTCCTCGTACCCCGATCCCCGTCGCCGCACCCCCGCGCACCGGCGGACGGCGCGGGCGGCTTCAGCCGGATGGCCCTCCCCGGTGCCGGAGCGCGGCCCTCCAGGCCCCGGAGCGCGGCCCGCTCAGGGCAGCAGCTGCCGCACCAGCGCGTCCGTCGCCCACCGCTCCCAGCGCTCCGGTGTCCAGCCGCGCCCGGTGACCAGCAGTCCATAGGTCTCCGGCCCCAGCAGGGCCAGGGCCACATCGGCGGCCGAACCGGCGTCATGGCCGTCCCGCAGCCCTCCGTCCGCCTTGGTCACCAGGGCCTGGGCGAAGCGCAGTTGCACAGTGTGCCGTTGCTCCTGATTGGTCCGCCAGAGCGCGGCCAGCTCGGGCTCCGCGCTCGCCGCCGTCCGGACCACCTCCAGCAGCGGCGCGGCCCGCTCCAGGACCCGCCGGGCGCCCGCCGCCTGGCGGGCGAGCTGGGCGGCGGGGTCGGGCTCGGCCAGCACCTCATGGGCCCAGGGCCGCTCCAGGGTGGCGACCGGGTCGTCGTCCCCCGCGACGGCGATGTCCACCAGCTCCTTCAGCAGGGCGCGTTTGGTCCCGAAGGTGAAGTACACGGTCTGCGTCCCGACCCCGGCGGTCCGGGCGACCTCCTCGACGGTCGTCCCGGTCCAGCCCCGGCCGGTGAACAGCCCGGCGGCGGCGTCGAGCATCCGCAGCCGGGTACGACGGGCCTTCTCCGCCCGCGACAGCGGCGCACTCACGGCTGTCTCCCTTCCTCGCCGGGGCCCATGGTGCCGGGCCCCGGATTTTGACTGTAGTGGGACTACAGTGTATTCCCTGGGAGCATGACGAACGCACATCCCGACGCCCTGACCGGCCGGATCCTTGTCATCGGCGGCCACGGCGCCGTGGGCACCACCGTGACCGCCACCCTCGGTGAGTGGTTCCCGGACCGGGTGGTCCCCGTCGGGCGGAACGCCGCCCGGCCCGGCGCCCCGTACGGAGCGCCGGTGGACATCACCGATCCCGGGACCCTGGGCCGGGCACTGGACCACCTCGGCGACATCGCCGCCGTGGTGCTCTGCGCCGAACCCCCCGACGACGCCGTCGCCCGGATGTGCCTGGAGCGCGGCATCCATCTCGTCGACATCGGCGCCACCCCCCGGTTGCTCGACTCCGTGGCCCGGCTGGGTCCGCTCGCCGAGGGCGCCGGGGCGACGGCCGTGCTCAGTGTCGGGGTGGCGCCGGGGCTGACGAACCTGCTCGCCCGGCGGGTCCACGAGGCCGTCGGCGGCGCGGACCGCATCGATCTCACCGTGCTGCTCGGCTCGGGGGAGCGGCATGGCGCGGACGCCGTCCGCTGGACCGTCGAAGGGCTGGCCGCCCCCGCGCGGGCGCGCCCGCTCCGGGTCTCCCTGCCCGGCCTGGGTACCCGGACCGCCCATCCGTTCCCCTTCTCCGACCAGCACACCCTCCCCGGCACGCTGGGGGTGCCGGAGGTGACCACCCGGCTGTGCCTGGACTCCCGGGCGCTGACGGGGCTGCTGTTCGGTCTGCGCCGGGCGGGGCTGCGGGAACTCCTCCGGCGTCCTGTCGTACGCCGGGCGCTGACCGGGGTGTTCCTGCGGGTGCACACCGGCGGGGAGGCGTTCGCACTGCGGGCCGACGCCCGGCGCGCCGGCCGGCACGCCGTCGCCACCCTCACCGGCGTGGCGCAGAGCCGGATCACCGGCCTGATGGCGGCCCTGGTCACCCGGGAGCTGCTGACCGGGACCCTGCCCCCGGGCGTGCACCATCTCGACCAGCTGCCCGCACTGGCCGATCTGGACCGGGAGCTGGCCCCGTACGGTGTCGTCCGCCGGGACACCGAGATCCGGTCGCGGGGCTAGCGGAGGTCCCGGGGGGCGCCGCTGTGGGCGAGGGCGCTGGGGGTGCGGCAGCCGACGATCGCCGGTGCCTCCTGGATCAGGGTGTCATCGGTGAGCGCCTCCACCATGAAGAGCGCGAAGTCCACCCGGCGGGTCAGATCGCTCGCCAGCACCGGGTCGCCCACATGCCGGCTCCAGACCGGCAGGCCCTGGCTGGGGCCCTCCTCCAGGGTGCTGCCGCGCACCACGGTCCACCGGGTGTCCCCGGCGAACACCCGGCGGCACGCCTCCACCTGGTCGTCGATTTCCACGGCCCGTACCAGCCTGCCCAGTACGGCGGCGACCCGGACGCCCAGGGTGAACAGCCGTGAGTAACGGTCCTGGCCGTCACGGGTGATGTGCCAGCCGCAGGAGAAGATCAGGCGCGCGCCCGGCCGTGCGTGGTCGAGGACGGCCTGGGCGGTGCCGGACGCGTACTGCCGCACCCCCCAGGGCACCAGCACCGTGAGCACCCCGTCGCAACCGTCCACCGCCCGCCGGATCACCTCGGGGTCGTCGGTGGGGCCGGGGACGATCGTCATCCGGCCCTCGAACGCGGCCAGTTTGGGCACGCTGCGCTCCCGGCAGACGCCCACCACCTCATAGCCGCGCTCCAGCGTGTGCCGGACCATGTACCGCCCGAGTTTCCCCGAGGCTCCGATGATGCAGACCTTCTTCATACGATCCGTGCCCATGGTGCGGTCCCTTCGCCGGAATGCCGACCTTACGCTGTAAGGCACGGTAACCTTATGCCGTAAGGCAGTCAATGGCGGTCAACCGCGGGGAAGGGAAGGGCAGATGGGCGAGGGAGGGATGGGCAAGGGAGGCAGAAGCCGGCGCGGGGCTTCGGCGCGCACACCGCTCAGCCGTGAGCGGGTGATCCGCGCCGCCGTGGCGGTGGCGGACGAGAAGGGCACGGCCGCCCTCACCATGCGGGCCATCGCCGAATCCCTGGGCGTGGAGGCGATGTCGCTCTACCACCATGTCACCAACCGCGAGGACATCCTCGACGGCATGGTGGACGCGGTGTTCGGCGAGATCGACCTGCCCCCGCGCGACCTGGAGTGGAGAAGCGCCATGCGCCACCGGGCGGCCTCCGCCCGTGCGGTGCTCCGGAGCCATCGGTGGGCCGTCCCCCTGATGGACTCCCGCTCCCGGCCCGGCCCGGCGACCCTGCGCCACCACGACGCCGTCATCGGCACGCTCCGCGCCGGAGGGTTCTCCGTACGGATGGCCGCGCACGCCGTCTCGCTGATCGACAGCTATCTGTACGGTTTTGTGATCCAGGAAGTGGGTCTGCCGTTCAGCGGCCCGGCGGAGCTGGACGAGGTCGCGGGTGCCATCCTGCGGGAGATGCCCGCCGACGCCTACCCCCACCTCGCCGAACTCGCCGTCGAACACGTCCTGGTGCCCGGCTACGACTACGCGGACGAGTTCACCTTCGGGCTCGCCCTCATCCTCGACGCCCTGCACCCGGACGAGCCCCCCGGTCCATGACCCGATCCCGATCCGGTGCCGGGGCGCTCCGGTGCTCCGGCACCGGGCCCGTGTGACAGCCGGTCAGGCCCGGTCGGCCGGCGGATGGACGACCAGGCGGTGCCGCTCGCCGTCGAAGACCTCGGCCAGGGCACGGCCCCCGGCGTTCTCCCCGGCGAAGAGCCCCCGGCGGCCCACCCGCACGGTCAGAGTGTCGTACCGGTCAAGGATCTCCGCGACACCCCCCGATTCGAGGGCGTCGGCCCAGGCGTCCAGATTCCGCCCGAACCAGTCGGGCAGTCCGCAGGGTTCGGCGACCGCGTCCCAGAAGTCCTCCAGCGTCCCGATGCACCGCCCCCGCAGATCGATCACCAGCTCGCTGTTGGCCATCGCGGCTCCCGGATCTGTCGTGTGCCCGGTGGGCACGGAACATCCATGGACCCTCCCGTGTCGCCCACAGTCGGTACATCGTTGGGCGAGACATGACTTCTCTGAGCAAACTGTGCCACACCGCCGCCGCCGCGCTCCTGCTGACCACTGTCCTCCTGCCGACCGCCGCCACGGCCGCGCCCGACCGGCCCGTCTCCCACCGGACGCTACTCCCCGCCGACATCATCGGGCCCCCACTGCCGGTCGAGGCCTTTCCCGGGCAGGTGAAGGAGGCCTGCGGGATCTGGAAGGAACTCCAGTGGCCGCGAGCGGCCCGCGCCACCGACCACCCGGTCGTGAACACCCGCCTGGTCATCCGGGGCAGCAATGTCTACCGCAACCGCTCCGGCGATCTGCCGCTCGACGGAAGCTACCGTGAGTACGACGTCAACCCCCGCACCCCCGGCGAGCGCCGCGACGCCGAACGCCTGGTCCGCGACCCCGGCACCCGCGCCGTCTGGTACACGGCCGACCACTACAGCAACTTCCAGGAGATCTCCTCCGGCTGCGAGTGATCCCATCCCGACGAGTGACTCCCGGCGCTCCGGCGCCCCGGCGCCTTCGACGGAAGCCGAACCCTCGCCCAGGCCCTCCCCGCACTCCGCCGGGCGGAACCGCAAGGGCGGGTGGAAGCACTTCAGGACACACCCGCCGCCGACCGGTCAGCCCTCGGCGCCCCGACCCGGCAGCACTCAACGGCCGAGGCGTCGTACCAGGTCAGGCCGGTGAGCGCGGTTCAGCGCCCCAGCGCGCTACGGCTCATCCAGCGTCAGGGCCGCACCTCGGTGGCGCGCCGCACCCCCGCTCTTTCGGCCATGTCGGGGCCTTCACAGGGGTTCCACATGGATCCCCCGCCACCTGCCCGGGTCCATCGAGGCGGACCGGCCGGGCCATCGGGACCCGCGCCGCGCCGTACCACCGACACGGCCACGGGAACCGCCGCCCGGCGCCCGGCCGTTCCCCCGTACCCCCGCGCTCCCCGGCGGCGGCGTGTCGGCCGAGGCGGTCCGGGACTCTACGCGCGTGACCCCCCGTCCCGCGCGGCCCCGGCTTCGGTCACGCACCGTCGCCATGACCGACCCGCCCGGCTTGTCCACCCCCGCCCCCTGGGGCGACGGCGGCCCCGGGTGACACGGCTCCGGGACCGGCACCCGTCGATGGCTGGAACAGAGAGGGTTACCTTGCGCCGTTCCCTCGGGGTAAATCAGCATGAAGTCGCCCAGAAATCAGCAATTCTGTCGGCAGGCGGCCGAAGGTGACGAAGGGATTCGTCCACACATGGAGAACAGACCAACCGGCCCCCCGGGCACCGTCGCCCTCGCGGGAGCCGAGTTCGGCTGGGGCAGCACCGGCAAGCTCAGCGCGGTGATCGCTGCTCTGCGTAACCGATCCCCCCGCCCGCTGCGCTTCATCGGACTCGCCTCCGGGATCGGCCGCGGAGTGCTGGCGGAGCATGGTGTCGAACGGTGGTACGACGTCTCCGCCGACGACCGGCGGTCCGTCCTGGACATCGCCCGGCGGGAAGATGTCACCGTCGGCCTGGTGGTCCTGGAAGGGCCCGCCGCCATGGCCCTGGAAGCGGCGGGGGTGCCCACCGTCTTCGTCGACAGCCTGCCCTTCCTGTGGACCGAGGCGGACCGGGACAGCCTCCCCCTGGACGCCTCCGTCTACTGCGCCCAGCGCTGTGTCGAACTGCCGGAGGGCTCCCGGGGCGTGCTCTCCTCGATCCGGAACCTGCGCTGGGTGGAGGCGGTCGTGGCCCGGTCATGTCCCGGGAACGGCCCCGGCGACGGCAACGGCACCGGGGGCCGTTTCGGAAGCGGCCCCGGAGTCCGTCCGTCCGCCGGGCCGCCGGTCCCCCTCCCGCCGCCGCGCCGCGCCCTGGTCAGCCTCGGCGGCCTGCGGTCCCCGACCCTCCCCGACTGGACCCGCTATCCGTATCTCGTCGTACCCCCCGTACTGAGCGCCCTGGAGTCGCAAGGGGTCCGGGAGGTCCATGTGGCGGGCAACCTGCCCGGGGAGTATGTCCCCGAACCCGTCGCGACCCCCCGGACCGAGGTCACCTACGGGCCGCTGGCCCATGGCGCCTTCCTGGACCGGCTCGCCACCGCGGACATCCTGCTGACCTCACCCGGGCTCACCACCCTGCTGGAGGCGGGCGCGCTGGCCAGGCCCGCCGTCTGCCTCCCGCCGCAGAACCTCAGCCAGATCCTCAACGGCCGCTTCCACAGCCGGGCGGTCGGCACGGACGTCCGGGTCCGCTGGCCCGAGCGGGTCTTCTCCGAGACCGGGGTGCTCACCGACCGGACGGGCGCCGAGGAGTCGGCGCTGCGGGTGATCTACGGAGGGATCGCCGCCGCGGCCGAGGACGCCCCGCGTACCCGGGCGGAGATCCAGGACGGAGTGCTGGCCGCCCTGCGGCGGGCCCGCTCCGGTGCCGTCTGGACGGGCCTCACCGACACCGTCGGATCCGCCGGCGCGGCCCAGGTCGCCGACCATGTCCTGGCACTCCTCCACCGGACCCCCACCGCCGCCGCCGGCTGAGCGGCGGGTCGCACCGCGGCCTCCGCCCAGGTGACAGGAAGGCTCCTCCATGACCGCACCACCGGAGACCCCTCAGGACGAGCCGAGGCACGGCACCCGTGAGCGGTATCTGTTCATCCGCATCCTCGAAGCGTGCAACGCGGACTGCTTCATGTGCGAGTTCGCCCTCTCCCGCGACACCTTCCGGTTCTCGCCCGACGACTTCGCCGCACTGCTGCCGCGCGCCGCCGCCGCCGGGGTCGGCTATGTGCGCTTCACCGGCGGGGAACCGCTGATGCACGCCGAGGTCGTGGAGCTGGTCCGGCTCGGCACCGAGGCCGGGATGAAGATGTCGATCATCACCAATGGCATGACGCTGCCCCGCCGGATCGACCGGCTGGCCGAAGTGGGTCTCGCCCAGATCATCGTCAGCCTCGACGGCGGCTCCGCCGGCACCCACGATGTCTACCGCCGTTCCCCCGGCATGTTCGAGAACGGTCTGCGCGGTCTGCGCGCCGCCGCCGCGCTCGGCGTACTGCCCCGGGTCAACAGTGTGGTGGGCCCGCACAACTACACCGAGATGCCCCAGCTCCAGAAGGTCCTCACCGAGGCCGGAGTACGCCAGTGGGAGCTGTCCGCGCTGAAACTCGAACGCACCATCCACTACCCCGACCCGGACCATGTACGGGCGCTGTGCGACCCGATCTACGAAGCCGACCCGGCCAGGACCCTGGTCCCGCTGGGCAAGCGGTTCTACGGGGACACCCCGGAGGAACGGGACCGCTACTTCCGCCGGTCCATCACCCCGAGGGCCACCGGACCCCTGTGCCATGTCGTGGACGATGTGATCTACCTCGACGGCAAGGGCGACCGGGCCTACGCGTGCAGCTGTCTGCCCCACCGCGAGGGCGACGACCTCGGCGGCGCGCCGCTGCGCGAGAACGGGGTCATCCGGCTCGACACCCCCACCTTCCGCAGACACGCCGACTTCTTCCGCGAGGAGGGGCCGCGCCGCTGCAACGGCTGCTCCACGACGGCGGCCGGATACAGCGACGACGTCGCCCGGCTGGGGAGCGTACCGCCATGGCAGTACTGACCCCCCGTGCCGCGCCCCCGCGCAGACGGGTCCTGTTGGTGGACGACCCCCGTCGGCTCGACTCCCTGACCGCCCGCCGCCGGATCGCCGTCCATCTGCGGGAGATGGACCTTCTGGAGCCGACGGGGACCGGAGGGCCGGCGGAGCCCGGGACGCCCGAGGGGCCGGGGGAGGAGCAGGAGGAGCAGGAGGAGACGGTACGGGCCGGGTGGTACGAACCCCGTCCGCACGCCGCCCTGGTGTGCGACGACCCCGCCGTGGCCCGGCGGCTCACCGAACACGGTGTCGCGGTGGTCCATCTGCACTCCGGCCACCGCGCGGGGCGGCTGCCCGCCACTACCGCCGCCGTCCACCAGGCCCACGCCCCGGCCTGGCTGCCCGGCCCCCGGCCGTCCGGCCCCGACCCCGTCCACCCCACCGGACTCCTCGCCCCCGCCCGGCTCACCCGGAGCCGGACCCGTACCGGCACCCTGCTGCTGGTCTCGGCGTACGGCACCCCCCGCCCCGACCTCGCCCGGTTCGCCGCCACCACGCTCCGCGCCCTGGCGGCGGAGGCGGTACGCCGCACCGGCGGCTGCGAAGTGGTCTGCGACACCGGGACCCGGACCCTGCGCACCGCCCTGGAACCGGTCACCGGCGCCCAGGTGCGGCCGGCCCGCGCGGTGGACACCGACGCGCTGCACGCGACCGCGCGGGCGTTCATCGCCTCCCCGACCCTCACCGCCCTCTCCCTCGCCCAGGCCCGCCGCTCCCCCCTGGCCTTTCTGCCACCCCTGGGAGCGGACCAGGAGGATCTGGCCCGCCGCACCGCGCCGGTGATGCCCGTCCGCACCGTGGACGACCCGGCCGGGGCCGCGCTCTGGGCGGTGCACGACTCCACCGAACCCTGGCCCGACGCCCTCGACACGGACGATCTGCGCGGGGCCCAGCGCGTGGCCCGGCGTGTACGCCAGCTCGCCCTCGCCCCCATGGCGTTCTGAACGGAGACCCGATGTCCCACCCGAGCGCGCGGAGCGACGGGATCACGCCGTCCCCGCGGACCGACGGGAGCACACCGTCCCGTACCACCCGCCGCGACGACATTCCCGACGCCCAGTGGAACGACTGGCGCTGGCACATGCGCAAACGCATCACGAATCTGGAAAAGGCCAGGGAATGGATCCGCCCCACGCCCGGCGAGGAGAAGGCCATCGCGGAGACAGCGGGAAAATACCGCTGGTCCATCACCCCCTACTACGCCTCGCTGATGGACCCGGACGACCCCGACTGCCCCGTACGGCAGCAGGCGGTACCCGCCCTCAGCGAACTCATGGAATTCAGCGGCGCCGAAGTCGACCCGGTGGGCGACATGTTCTACCGGAAGACCAATCGGGTGGTGCACAAATACCCCGACCGCGTCATCATGCTCATCACCGAGGCCTGCCCGGTCTACTGCCGCCACTGCACCCGGAAATTCCACACCACCGATGTGGAAGGAACCTACTTCGAGAAGAACGAGGGCGAGGACTTCGGCGCGGATCTGCAATACATCGCCGATCACCCGGAAATCCGCGATGTGCTCCTCACCGGCGGCGATCCGCTCTCCTACCGGGACGGCAAACTGGAGGAGATCGTCTCGGGGCTCCGCGCCATCCCGAGCGTCGAGATCATCCGTATCGGCAGCCGCTTCCCCGTCCTGCTGCCCCAGCGCATCACCCCCGAACTCTGCGCCATGCTCGCCCGCTACCACCCGGTCTGGCTGAACACGCACTTCAACCACCCCAAGGAGATCACCCCCGAGGCCGAGCAGGCGGTCGACCGGCTGCTGCGCCACGGCATTCCGGTCGGTAATCAGACCGTACTGCTCCGGGGGGTCAACGACGAACTGTCCACCATGCGCACCCTCATGACCGCACTGCTGCGCATCCGGGTCCGCCCGTACTACCTTTACCACTGCGACAACGTGACCGGGGTCTCCCATTTCATGACCTCGATCGAAAAGGGCTGGGAGATCATGGAAGGACTCCAGGGCCACATCACCGGATTCGGTGTCCCGCAATATGTCCTGACCACCCGGCTCGGGAAAATCCCCATCGCCCGTCCCTATCACCGCGAGACCCCCGAGGGACTGATGCTGCGCAACTACCGGGGCCAGGAGATGCTCGTGGACGGGACCTCCTGCCCGATCGCGGAACCAGCCGCCGGACCGATCGCGGAACCAGCCGCCGGACCGACCGCAGAACCAGCCGCTGAGCCAGCCGGGAAACCAGCCGTGGAACCGGGCACCCGGAGCGCCCTCGATCCGGCGGGAAGCCGGACGGCGGCCCCGGGGGAGGCGGGACGATGACCCTCGACAAGCGACTGGGACTGCGCTTCCTGCCCTACGGCGCCAACTATCTCGACTGGTCGGACATGAGCGAACTGCGCCACGCCGTCGAGCAGGGCGTGCTGTTCCGCTATCAGACCGAGTCCGAGAGCATGGCCAGTCTGCTGGAGCGGCGGGTCGCCGAGAAGCTCGGCGCCGCCCATGTCCTCGCCGTGCACAACTGCACCGAGGCGCTGCGGCTCGCCCTGGTCTCCACCCGGCCCCGGGTCGGCGACCCCGTCCACATCCCCGCCGTCACCTTTGTCGCCGTGGCCGGGGCGGTCCTCTCCACCGGACTGATCCCGGTGCCGGTCGATGTGGACGAGACCTTCTCCCTCGACACCTCCCTGCTGCCCCCGGACACCCAGCGCGTCATCGTCGCCCATATGGAGGGCACCGTCGCCGGGCTCCCCGAAGGGGTGCCCTATGTCATCGAGGACGCGGCCCAGGCGCTCGGCGCCGCCTTCCCCGACGGCCGCCGCGCCGGTACCCGGGGCTACGCCGGCACCTTCAGCTTCCACCACAACAAGGTCCTCACCTCCGGCGAGGGCGGACTGCTGGTCACCCAGGACCCCCGGGCATGGGAGGTGATGCGCTGCTACCACGACCACGGCTCCGCCCGGGTCCCCGGCCGCTACCCCACCTGGAAC
Source organism: Streptomyces sp. NPDC000594 (assembly GCF_040299965.1). Lineage (NCBI taxonomy): Bacteria > Bacillati > Actinomycetota > Actinomycetes > Kitasatosporales > Streptomycetaceae > Streptomyces > Streptomyces sp. NPDC000594. The sequence goes on from NZ_JBEPCY010000011.1 coordinate 139,190, forward strand.
GAAGGCGCCTACTACGGGGAGAACTTCGTCACCAGCGAGGAGGTCGCGGCCATCCAGCTCCAGCAGTTCCGCCATCTCGACGAGATCCTCGCCGGGCTGGAGCGCCACTACGCCATCGCCTGCGAGGAACTCCCCGACCGCTCCGACATCACCCCGCTGCCGCGCGCGGCCGGTGACGCCAAGATCAGCCTCCGCTTCCGGCTGGAGAGCCGGGAACTCCGCGACGCGGCGGTCGCCCGCCTCACCGAGCGCTCCATCGCCAACTGGACCCTCGGCAAATACCTCCTCCCCGAGCACCCGGTCCTCACCTCCCGCCGGTCCCTGTACGCGGACGGCTTCCCCTGGAACCTCGCGGACGGTGTGCCCCGGGGCATCAGCCGGGACGGCTTCGCCCGCACCCGCGCCCTGCTGGACCGCACCCTGTGCGTACCGCTCTCCCCGGAGCTGTCCGAGGCCGACCAGCGGATCGCGGCCAAGACCCTCCGGCAGACCCTGGAGACCCTGTGACAGACCCTCCGGCCCACCCAGGACGGGCCCACCCAGGACGCCCGGCACACCCGGTGACGGTGGCACCGGAGACCGTCCTGCTCGCGGACGACCGGCCCTCGTCCTTCACCCGGTACGCCGCCCGGGAGCGCGGCGACCGGCTCGTCCTGCTCCGCTTCGAGGAGGCACGCGCCGATCTCCCGCCCGCCTATCTGCGGGAGACCGACCATCTGCCCGCCTTCTGGATCCGCGAGAACGTCCCCCTGGAGGCCGAGGCCCGGCGATACCTCTCCTGGATCGCCGGACGGCCCGTCCGCCCCACCCGCTTCTGCAACCCCTCCGAACCCCGTCAGCGCACCGCCCAGCGCTTCGCCCGGCTGGCCGGACTGCCCCACCTCACCGACCAACAGGTGCGATGGGTGCGGGACAAGGCGGCCATGAAGGACAAATTCCGGGAACTGGGCCTGCGGACCGCCGCCTATGAACGGGTGAACACCGCACGGGCGGTGACCCGCTTCGCGGCGGCCCATGGCTGGCCGGTCGTCCTCAAACCCGTCGACTCCTTCGCCTGCGTCGACACCTTCCTCCTCCGGGGACCCGCCGACGCCCGCGCCGTGGACCTCACCGCCCGTAGCTGGATCGCCGAGCAGTACCTCGGCGGTACGGAGTGGGAGGCATGCGCGCTGATCCACGGCGGCGAGGTGCTGGACGTCTGGCCCAGTGCGATGCCCTGCCGGCCCCTGGACATCGTCGACGGCGCGATGAACGCCAACATCAGCGTCGCCACCGGCCCCGGCCCCGCCACGGACGTGGCCCACCTGGTGCGGCGGATCGTCCACGGCATGGGAATCGACCACGGCTACCTCCATATGGAGTTCTTCGAGACCGACGGTGCCGCCTGGGCCGGCGAGGTCGGCCTGCGGCTCGCCGGATGCGAGATCACCGCCAACCACGGCCACGCCTACGGCTTCGACGTCTTCGGCGCCACCCTCGATGTCTACGCCGGACACCGGCCGACCCTGGAGTACGGCAGGCGGCGCTGCGTCGGCGATCTGCTGCTGCCGCTCCCCGGCAGCGGCACCGTCACCCGGCTCACCCCGCGCCGGGAACTCCTGGCGCTCCCCGGAGTCATCGACGCCGTGCTGCGCACCGCACCGGGGGAGCGCGTCACCGCCCGGCGCGCCTCCCACAACTCCTGCGGACATGTCCATATCGAGGGAGCCTCGGCGGCCGAGGTGGAGCGGCGGATGCGGCAGGTGCTGGACACCTTCGCCATCGAGGTCGCACCGGCGGCCGAGGACACCCCCGCGGCCGTCCCCTGACCGGGACCCCCGATCCCCGATCCCCGAGACCTCTGATCCCCGGTGCCCGGCGGCCCGCCCCCCGGCCGGCGACACACCCCGGCCCCTTCCCCCGACAGACGGAGAGCTGAGCCACGATGACAGGGATGCCCCGACGGTTCCTGCGACTCCTCACCCGCCCCCATGTGGCGGGCCCCGCCTGGTGGAGCGTGGTGTCCCGGCTGCCCGTCTATCTGATGTCGCTCGCCATGGTCCTCGTCGTCCGCGAACAGGGCGGCAGCTACGCCCAGGCCGGACTCGTCTCCGCGCTCTACACCCTGGGCATGGCCCTCGGCAGCCCCCTCGTCGCCCGCCGGGTCGACCGCGCCGGACGGCGGGGCGTCCTCCTCGGCACCGGACTGGTCTACCCCACCGCCCTCACCGCCCTCGTCTGGGCCACCGGCCCCGCGACCCCCGCCCAACTGGCGCTCGCCGTCGCCGCGGGCGCGGCACTGCCCCCGGCCAACGCCTGTATGCGCTCCCTCTGGGCCCGTCTCCCGCTCCGTGCGGACGAGCGGGAGACCGCCTACCTCTGGGAGGCGCTCCTCACCGAACTGCTCGTCATCGGCGCCCCCCTGATGCTCGCCGTACTGATGGCCGGCGGGTCGGCGGGGCTCGCCGTCACCACCGTCGCCGTCCTCGGCGGTATCGGCGCGCTGGGCCTGGCGCTGACCCCGCCCCACCCCGACCTCGCCGAACGGGAACGCAGCGCCACCAAGGAACAGGACACACCGGGCGGCCTGTTCGGACCGCTGCGCGACCCGGTCCTCCTCGCCCTGGTCGCGGTGATGGCCGGATCCGCCGTCCCCATCGGTCTGATGACCCTGGCCATCCCCGCCTTCGTCGACCGGCACGGCACCCCCGGACACACCGGCCTGGTCTATGCCTGCTGGGGCATCGGCAGCGCGATCGGCGCCCTGTGGCTGGGCACCTCCCAGTCCCGGCGGCCGGTGCACCGCCGCTTCCCCTGGCTGGTGCTCGCCTACGCCGTGGGCACCGCCCTGCCCCTGTTCGCCACCTCCGAGACCACCCTCGCCCTCGCCCTGGCCCTGGGCGGCGCCCCCATCGCCCTCGTCTCGGCCTGCGAGATGAACCTGGTCGGTGCGGTGGCCGACAGCCGCTTCCTCACCGAGGCGTTCACCTGGGCCTCGCTCGCCACCGTCCTCGGCGAGGCGGTCGGCCAGCAGACGGGCGGCCTGCTGGTCGAGCCCATCGGACCGCACGGGGTCTTCGCGGTCGCCGTCGCCGCCGCCCTCACCACCGCGCTCGGGGCCTTCGGCTGCCGGCGCCTGCTCACCCAGGGGGTGACCCGCTCGCTCTCCACCGCCCCCACCAGCTGACCGCCCGCCCCCCGCCCCCCGACCGTCCGACCACCCCTCCGCACACTCCCCGAATCCGGACAGAGGTCACCCCTGATGCACTCCGCCGACACCGACCAGCGCACCACCGAACGGATGTCCCCCACCCCGACGGCGCTGCTGCGGCCCGTGGCTCCCGACCGGCTCCGCGCCGCCGTACAGGAGTTCCTCGGTGCCCCCGCATCCGGCGCCGCCGTACCGGACACCCCCACGGCGGCCCCGCGCGGTCCGGTCCCCGTCCTGGTGGACGGCCGCCCCGACCTGGCGGAGAGCATCGACCTCGCCTCCCCCCTGTACGACCGCACCGCCCGCCCCACCCCCCTCGACCACGGCGTGGTCCTCGGCGCCGGAGAGCTTGTCGACGGGACCACCGACCTGGCCGCACCGCTGGCCCGCAGCTGGCTGTCACCGAAGGACCTCCACCGGTGGGGCCATGAGCTGGGCGGCACCCTCCTGATCCTGGGCACCTACCGCCACCTCCGCCTCGACCCCGTCCGCGCACTCCTCCAGAGCACCTACCGGGCCGACGGACTCGGCGTCTCCTTCCTCAGCGGACGGGATCCGCGCTCCCTGCACTGGCATGTGGCCAAGCAGTACCTCGCCACCGACGGGAGCCTCACCCGCCTCGGCCTCTTCACCGACACCGACCGCCCCGCCCCCGCCCATGACGTACGCGTCTACGACGACCGCGCCTTCGAACGCGTCGACATCCGGTCCGAGATCCTCGACCACCGCTGGCGCAAGGTCGTCTTCCAGGGCCATGGCAAGGACGACAGCGTCAACCTCGGCGAGTTCACCCTCTGCGGCCTCAACCCCACCGCCCCCCGCGACCCCGCCCTCCTCGGCCCCCGCTGCGCCTACGGACTGCCCTGCTACAAACCCGAGGACAAACTCGTCCCCCTGCACCGGGTGGCGGCGGCCGAGATCGTGCTCAGCGCCTGCAACAGCGGCCCCCTCTCCGACCTCGCCCTCTACGACCCGCGCTACCAGATCCTGCTCAACGCCCTCGACGGACCCGCCCGTACCGTCGTCTCCGCCGTCTCCGTCCACGACTCCGACCGGCCCGAGAACACCGAGTGGATGCGGGCGGCGGCGACCGGGGCGGACTCCGCCGACACCCTCAACGCCAGCCTGGCCGGCTCGCACCCGTACCCCGCCTTCATGCGCTTCGGCCTGCCCCACCAGAAGGACGGCGCACCGCCCCCGCCCCCGCCCGCCGACCACCGGCCCGACGAGCTCCTCCTCACCGTCGGCACCCGGCTCACCGCCCTGCTCACCGGCGATCTGCTGCCGCACAACCATCCGCTGCGGCCCCGGCTCACCCGGCTCGCCCGGAAGACGGACCTCTGGGTGGCCCGCCCCACCTACCGCGCCGAGCGGTCCGGCGACCGGATCCGCGCCTCGCTCACGGCGGACCTCCAGTCCCTGGACCATGCCATCGCCCGGCAGGTCACCGAGAACCCCGAGACCGAGCTGATGAACTACCCCGCCCACTTCGGCGACCGCAGCCGGCTCGACCCCCGGGTCGACCAGGTGGTCTGCCACTGCGGACGGCCCGCCCAGCGGTTCACCCGGCGCGGTCTCCTTCCGCATGTCCTCGACACCGTCTGCGTGGTCTGTCTGCGCTGCGGGGATGTGACCTTCCGGGTCCCGGGGGCGCCCGGGCTGCTGGCGTACGCCGATGACACGGTCCCGGCGGGCGGGGTCCTGGAGATCCGCGCCGAGCTGACCGCCGCCCGCCCCGGACCCGTACGGCTCGGGGTCTTCGTCCCCGGCTATCTGCGCGAGGACACCGCCGTGACACCGGCGGCCGTCAGGGTCAAGGCGGCCGACCGCACCCCCCGGGATGTGACCTTCCAGCTCCGCTTCGCCCCGGACACCGCCCCCCAGGCCTACTACTTCACCGTCTTCGCCGTGCAGGACCTGGCGGTCTCCACCGCCCGCCGGCACTTCGGAGTCGTCCCCCGGACCGGCTGACACCGCCGGCCTCCACCCGTCACCCCAGGAGGACACCCATGGAGCAGACCAGCGCCGCCACCACCACCCCGGAATCCAGCGCCGTCACCGCCCCGGAGGCCGACACCGTCACCGCCCCGGGGACCACGGCCGGCCCCACGGTCGAACTCATCGAGACGGACGGCGAGACCACCCTGAGCATCGGCGGCGAACAGGCCATGCAGGCCTGGGAACGCGATCTGATGTGGGCCGGCGCCGATCTGCTCTGCCGGCACGGCCAGGACTTCTACGAGGTCGGCCTCGGACTCGGCCTCTCCGCCCTGCGCATCGCGGAGAACCCCGCCACCCGCAGCCATACCGTCCTGGAACTCTTCGGCGAGGTGGAGGACCTCTTCCGCGCCCGGCACCCCGACCCGCCCGCCAACCTGACCATCGAACGCGGCGACTTCTTCCAGCGCGTCCGGTCCCTGCCGACCGCCGCCTTCGACGGCATGTTCTTCGACCCCGCCCTGGACATGGACGTCTGGACGGACAAGGACCTCTGGGCCCGGACCATGCCCGAGGTCGTCCGGGTGCTGCGCCCCGGGGGCGTCTTCATCCCGTTCTTCAGCACCAAGCCGGAACTGCGCTGGCAGTACGTCGAGCACTTCAGCCGCATCCATGTCGAGCGCCACCCCTACCGGGCGTACGACACCACGGAGTACACCTACGGCACCAGCGGCAACGCCTACATCCAGTGCTTCTCCAAGGACTGAGGGGGCCCCGTGCGCAGCATCTACCGAACGGTCGAGGACGCGTATCTGCGGGAGCTACGCGAGACCCATGACCACGCCGCCCATGTCAACGCGCCCCGGGGCTTCCCCAGCCGGGAGCGGCTCGGGGTCTCCTTCGCGGTCCGGGACCCGGTCCAGCGCCATGTCGCCCTGCCCCGGCGGCGCGCCAATCCGGTGTTCAACTTCGCCGAGGTCCTCTGGTACCTCTCCGGCAGCCCCGACCTCGACTTCATCGCCCACTACGCGCCCAGCATCCGCGCCTACTCCGCCGACGGGGCCACCCTCGCCGGCACGGCGTACGGCCCGCGCATCTTCCGCTATCGCGGCCCGGCCCCGGGAGGCGGCCTGGACCAGTGGCGGACCGTGCGCGAGGTGCTGGCCGACGACCCGGACAGCAAACGCGCGGTCGTCCAGATCTTCGACCCGGCCGAGCTGCGCATCCCCGGCAATATCGATGTCGCCTGCACCCTCTCCCTCCAGTTCCTGATCCGCGAGGGACGGCTGCACGGCATCGGCGCGATGCGGGCCAACGACGCCTACCGAGGCATGGTGAGCGATGTCTTCTCCTTCACCTTCCTCCTCGAACTCCTCGCCCGGGAACTCGGTCTGGAGGTCGGCGGCTATGTGCACCAGGTCGGCTCGTACCACATCTACGACAGCGATCTGTGCCGGGTGACGGCGGTCCTGGACGAGGCCGTGACCCGGGGGCCGTCCCCCGGCCCCGACCTCTTCCCCGCCCTGCCGGCGGGCGACAACTGGCCCTGGATCCACGAGGTCCTGCGGCTGGAGGCGCTGCTGCGCGCCGACGCCCTGGGCCTGGGCGCCGACGACATCCGCCGGCTCCCCCTTCCGGAGTACTGGCAGGACGTGGTGGCGCTGCTCGAACTCCACCGGCGGCTGACCTACGAGGGGTCCCTGGACGGCCGTCTGATGGCGGCCCTTCCGCCGCTGTTCCGGCGGATGATGTGCCATCGCTGGCCCCGGCAGTCCGCGTCCGCCCTCTCGTCCGTTCCGGAGGTATCCCGGTGACCCTCACCAGCAACAGCAGCAACAGCACCCGGCGGCCCGCCCCCGCCGGGGTCCGCAGTGTCTTTCTCGCCGGGCCCTTCATGGGACTGGTCGACCCCGGCACCAACCGGATGGCGACCACCGCGCAACTCCCCTTCGTTCAGCTCATCGAGCACTTCGAGAGCCAGGGACTCCAGGTCTACAACGCCCATCGCCGGGAGGCGTGGGGCGCCGAGATGATCCCGCCCGACCGGTGCACGGCGCTCGACCAGGAGGAGATCGGGAAGGCGGATGTGTTCGTCGCCCTCCCCGGCATCCCGGCCTCTCCGGGCACCCACATCGAGATGGGCTGGGCGAGCGCCTTCGGCAAACCGATCGTGCTGCTGCTGGAGGACGGCAGGGAGGAGGAGTACGGATTCCTCGTCCGCGGCCTGAGGTCGGTGGCCACGGTCGAGTATGTGCGCTATACGGAGGTCCGTGACGTCCTGGGGGAGGTCGACGCCGCCGTCCGGCGCGCCGTCGACCGTCTCGGTACCTCCTCCTGACCCCTCCCGCCCCGTCGTCCTGATGTCCCGTCGTCCCGGTGTCGGACCCTCGCCCTAGGGTGATCCGATGACACGTGACACGTGACACGTTCGACGGGCGGGCGGGTCGAGCCGGGGGAGACACCCCGGGAAGGAGCCCGGCGGGAGCTCTTCGAGGAGACCGGGGTCGCGGCGGACCCGCTGCCACGTCTGCCGGTACGCGCGACGGCTGCGACGGCTTCCGGCCGGAGCCCCGGGTGGGTCGGCGGTGTCCGGTGCGGTACGGGTCCGGCGGACCGGGCGATAAGCGGGTGGCTGCCGGTCGGTTCGTGGCCGGTGCGCCCGCGGAGGTTCCGCCGGGCGGTGGCGGGCCGCACCATGGGCGGCGGGGTGTGCCGTACCGGTGTGCGGCGGTGCCCCGGTTCAGGACGGCGGCCGGAGGGGGAGCGACCATGGAGCTGAGCGGGGCGGACCGGGGGCCGGACCACGGTGGGCCGGAGGAACCGCGCGAGCGGGCCCGGCGGGCCGCCGCCGACGCCCTGCCCCTGATCATCAAGACCCTGGCGGACCGCCCGCCCGGCACCCCGTCGGACCGCCCGTTCACACCCGGCGGACCGGGCCCGGTCCGGGTCCCCCTGAAGGTCGACCCCGCGCTGCTGGACCGGACCCTGGCGGAGGTGGCCGCGCTGGAGACCGAACTCGCCGCCGTACTCCCCGACGACGACCCCGACCTCGCCCTGCTGCGGGCCAGGCTCGGCGGTCTGTGCACCACCCGCTATCTGGCCGACCCCACCGACGACGACCGCGGCCGGGGACTCGCGGCCCTGCGCGCGGCCCGCGCCTCCGGCGCGCTCGACCCCCGCGCCGAACGGTCCGCCCGGGGCCATCTGGTGCTGATCCTGCACACCCCCACCGCCCTGGGCGGCGGTCTGGACGGCAGCATGGACGGTCTCCGGAAGATTCTGGGCATGGCCCAGCAGCTGTCCCGGCGCGACCCCGAGTTGCTCCGGGACCAGCGGGAGCTGAGCGAACTGATGACCGGGATGCTGGCGGACCTGGGCCCCGGGCAGGCGCCCTTCGTCCAGGCGTACGCCCGGACACTCGACGCGCTCTCCGGGATGAAGACCTTCCAGGACATGGCGGGCGCGATGGACGTGGCCCAGCAGCTGGCGCCCTACGTCCCCGGTATCGGGGGCAGCACGTCCGGCTTCCTCCACGAGATGCGCCGGATGGCCGAGGCGTTGCCCGCCGAGGACTGGGGCCGTCCCCTCCCCGAGGATCTGCTGGAGACGGAGGAAAAGCTCCTGGACACCGCCCTCGGCCTGGTCATGCGGTTTCCGGGGCTGCTGGGGCCCGACGACATGAGGAGTGTGCAGGAGGCCTGGCGGAGCCGGGCCGGGGACGGCCCCGCGGACGCCCTCATGGACGCGCTGGCCCGGATGGGTACCGGCCTGCGTACCGGGGATTACGCGGAGCTTCCCGAGGCGGCCCGGCTGATGGGCCGGGCGAGAGCGGGGGACGCACCCGGATGGGCCCAGTGGCTCGCCGAGTTCCTCCAGCCCGCGCTCACCGCCGTGGCCGGCCGGATGGGCGGCAACCTCATGGACCGGGACCAGGCCAGGGAGTCGCTGCGCGCCCTCCTCCAGCAGGGCTCGGCCACCCTCGGCGCCCAATACGCCGCCGACTCGTACGGCCGGGAACTGCAAGCCGTCTCCCGGCTCATGCACACGGCGCTCCGGCTTGAGCAGATACGCTGGGACAGCCCCGCCGAACTGGACACCATGCTGGCGGAGCTGCTGCGGCTGAGGCAGGAGGAGGACCCGGACTCCCCCTGGGGCCACTATCTTCCGCTGGAGACCGGGATGGTCCGGCTGGCGCTGGCCGCGCGGGACGGCTCCCTGACACTCCTGCGCGACGCCCTCGCCGATCTGGACGAGGCCACGGAGCACCCCGGTGTATCGCCCGTGGTCCGTCCGCTGCTCGACGCGCTCTGGCCGCCGCTGGTCGCACTCTCCACCTGGTACGAACCCGATGCCACCCGGGTCCGGGCCGCCATCGAGCGGGCCCGGCGGAGCCTGGACGGACCGTCCCTGGTCGCGGGCCAGCAGGGGATGGTCCGGCTGTCCATCGCCTACGCGCTGACCACGTTGTACGAGACGCAGGGCGGCGCCCTCGACCTGGCGGAGGCGATCCGGGAACTGGAGCGCGCCTGGGCGGATCTCGACGCGGCCGGCTCGCCGGAGGTCGCCCAACGGGTGCTGTGGGGGCTGGCCGAGGCGTACGGGATGCGCGGCGACCGGGCGTCGGCGGTGATGGCCGCGCGGGACTCGCTGCGGATCGTCGCCGAGGACGTCCTGCTCCAACTGGGCGCGGAACACGGCCTGGAGGCGGCCCGGGCGGGGGCCAGCAGGGCGCTCTCCGCCGCCCGGTGGGCCGCCGCCGAGGGGCGCGCCGACCAGGCGGTCGAGTCGCTGGAGACCGGGCGGGCCATGGTGCTGCGCTCGGTGGCCGCCTCCACCGGCGTCGCCGCCCGGCTGGACGCGTGCGGCGAGCACGAGCTGGCCGAACGGTGGCGGACGGCCCTGCGGGAGCTGCCGTCCCGGTCGGGTGGCCTCCGTCCCGTGGAGGGTGCCCGGGAGACCGCCCGCCCGCTGCCGGGGCTGGAGCCCGGGATCCCCAGCGAACTGCGCCGCCGGGCCCTGGACGCCCTGCGGGAGGCGCCCGCGGAGCCGGGCGCACCGGCCGCCGATCCGCTCTCCGGGGTGCTGGGCGTCCCGGCCCCCGGCGAGCTGCGCGACGGAGTGCGGGCGGCCGGCGTGGACGCCCTGGTCCATCTGGTGCCGGGTACGGACAAGGAGGCCGGGCTCGTCCTGCTCGTCCCGCGTGCCGGTGAGCCGCGCACGCTCTGGCCCGATGGACTCGACCCGCTCGGGCAGGGGCCGCTGAAGGAGTATCTCGACGCCGGAGCCCACCGTTCCGCCGTCCGGGGAGAGGAAAGGGCCGTCCGGGACGCGGCCCATGAGCGCTGGGAGACCGCGCTGGAGGCGCTCTGCGACTGGGCCGGCGAGGCCGTGATGGGCCCGCTGCTCACGGCGGTGGCCGCGTGCGCCGAGGAGGCCGGAGCAGTGGCCGGGGGAGACGGCGGGGGAGGGGACAGCGGAGGCGACGGGGAGCCCGTACGGCTGGTCCTGGTCCCCTGCGGGAACCTCGGGGTCGTCCCCTGGCACGCCGCCCGGCTGCCCTCCGCCCCCGGTTCGCCGCCCCGCTATGTCTGCGAGCGCGCGGTCGTCTCGTACGCGGCCTCCGGCGGGGAGTTCCTGCGCGCCGCCGGGCGGGAGCGGCGCAGGCCCGACGAGCGCGTGGTCCTGGTCACCGACCCGACGGGGGAGCTGGAGTGGGCGCAGGACGAGGTGACCGCCCTGCGGGAGGCGCACTACCCCGGCGCGCTGCTGTACGGCTGGCACGACGATCTGCCCGAGGACGCCCCGGGGACCCCCGGCGATGTGCTCTCCCTCCTCCCGGGTGGTCTCCCCGGCGCCCGGGACGACGCCTCGCTGGTCCACCTCGTGGTGCACGGCATGGCCGGGCTCCGTCCCACCGACTCCGTGCTCCAACTGGCCTCCCCCGACGGCACGGTGGACGGCCCGGAGGGACGGCTCACGGTCACCCAGGTCCTCGATGTGCCTCCCGCCCTGCCCGGGGCGCCGGGTGGTTCCGCCCCCGCCGGCGGGCCGTTGGTGGTGCTCAGCGCCTGTGAGACGGACCTCAGCAGCCGGGACCACGACGAGGCACTCACTCCGACGACGGCGCTGCTGGCCCGGGGCGCCACCGATGTGGTCGGCTCCCGCTGGGAGGTCGTGGACGGGGCGTCCGCCGCGCTGATGGTCGTCTTCCACCACCATCTGACCACCGGTGGCCTCGCCCCGCCCGACGCCCTGCGCGCCGCCCAGCGGTGGATGCTCGACCCGGACCGCCGCCCCGTCCCCGGCCTCCGGGGCGCCCTGCTGACCCGGACCGAACGGTCCGCGGAACGGCTGGCCTCGGTCTCCTCCTGGGCGGCCTTCATCCATCAGGGCAACCCCTCGGCGACGGGCCGCACCGGGAGCCTCCCGGCCGGAACTCCCTGAGCACCGCCAGGGCCGGGCCGGAGACCTCGCCTCCCGCACGCATCGCTCAGCCGACGGCACCGTCCTCGTTGCCGTTGCCGCTCCGGCTCTTCCCGGAGCGCCCGACCAGCGCCCCGGCGGCACGCGTCACGGCCGCCACACCGTGCGTCCAGCGCGGCCCGCCGCGCGGGGCCCACACCACACACACGCACCCGAAGACCGTGAGCGCCAGGACACCGAGCAACACCAGGATCATGCTTCCTCCTCCACCCGCATCTGTTCGCGCGGCCACGGTGGCCGCCCTCCCCTGGATGAGATGCCCCGCAGACCCCGGGGGTTCATCCGCCGGGACGGAGAGTACGGCAGGCCCCGGCATCCCCGCCGGTCAGGGCCGCCGCCCCCTGGACCGTTCTAGAATGGATCATGGTGGTACGGGGATGTCCGCCCACCGGCCGAACGGGGAAGGGGTGGGAGAGATGGACGCTCAGGTGCGGACCCGTGTCTCGGCGTACGCCATCGCGGTGGAGGACGACCGGCTGCTCCTGGCCCGGCTGTCGGAGGCGTCACCGATCTTCGCGCCGGGGCTGTGGCATCTGCCGGGCGGCGGGATCGATCCCGGTGAGCAGCCCGTGGAGGCCCTGGCCCGGGAGCTGCGGGAGGAGACCGGACGCGGGCTCGCCGCCGCCCGGCTGGTCGACGCGCGGACCTACGCGGTCCGGCGGAACGCGGTGGACTGGCACCTCACCGCCGTGTTCTACGCCGTCCGTCTCACGGCGGGGGAGCCGACGGCCGCCGAGACCGACGGCTCCACCGACGCGGCGGCCTGGATCCCCCGTACCGAACTGCGGGTCCCTACGCTCTCCCCGGCGGCCGCCGACGCACTGCGCCTGCTGGAATCCGACGGAACGCCCTTCCGGTGAGCACCCGGCGCGCCCGAGCCGTCAGACCAGGGTCTGGGTCAGCTCGCTCCGGTGCGCCGAGTGGACGATCCGGCCGTAGGCGCCATTGACGATCGGCAGATGGGGCGGGACATGCCCGCACTCCACATCGGCGATGATCGGCACCTTCAGGGAGCCGAGCGCGTCGAGGACCGCCTCGTGCTGGGTGAGGGTGGCGTTGTCCGGCGCGGTGGTCCGGCCGACGAGGATCGCGTTCGCGCGGTCGAAGAATCCGGCGAGCCTCATCCCGTGCAGATTCCGGCAGATGGTGAAGGCGTCGTTGTCGGTGGCCTCGACATAGACGAGCAGTCCGTCCGGGGACTCGTCGCGGGCGAAGGCCGGGAGGTCGAGGTAGGCCGTCCCCGCGAGGTTGCACAGGGTCTCGATACAGCCGCCGATCAGCCTGCCCTCGGCCGTCACATCGGCGGTGCCGTCGAGCCGGGTCCAGCCGCCCGCCGCGTCGAGGGTGTACTCGCGCACCCCGGGGAAGTCCGCGTAGTCGTCGAAGCCCGCGCTCCGGTGGCTCCCGGGCGGGGTCTGGACGAACCGGTGCCCGGCGGGTGCGGCGACGATGTCCAGCCAGGAGAGCAGGCCCTCGGGTACGTGGTAGGGCGTGTCCATGAGGTTGTTGCCATGGACGGTCGCCATCCCCGTGAGCAGGGTCAGCGGGGTGCTGAGGGTCGAGAGGTCGGAGAAGCCGACGAGCCAGGTCGGTTCCGTCTCCCGCAGCAGGTCCCAGTCGAGCAGCGGGATCAGATCGATCGCCGTCTCCCCGCCCCACGGCGGCACGATCGCCCTGATCGTGGGATCGGTCAGCATCGACATCAGCTCGCGCGCACGGTCGGCGGCCGGGGCGCTCACATGGCCCGAGCCGTCCATGCACGCTCCGACGACGACCTCGTACCCACGGTCCCGCACCACCTGGAGGGCGAACCGGAGGCGCTCACCCAGCTCCGGGGAGACCCCGCTCGACGGAGAGGTGACACCGATACGGTCGCCGGGGCGCAGAGGACGGGGATATCGAACTGACATGCGCCGCATTCTGGCATGAGGTGCGCCGGGCGTGACACCGGGTTTCTTCGCTGGTCAGCTGGTCAGCTGGTCAGCAGGTCAGCAGGGCTGGAGGGCAGAGGAACAGCGGTGGTCAGCCGTTCACCGGGCCGGCCGGTCCCGGCCGGGCGTCGGCGACGGCCTGGGTGTCCAGCCGTCGCCGGGCGTCGTCCCAGGTCAGCGGAAGGTCATCGGTGGAGACCTCCCAGAAGGTGAAGGTCGCGGTGCGCATGGTGGGACGCATGGTCTCCATGATGTGCCGGTGGGGCTCCGTTCCCGCGAAGACGTACAGCGCGTCGCGGCTCTCCCACGCGGACAGCGTCAGAAAGGTCCCGGACAGGGGCTGGGCGACCAGGGACGCCCCGAAGGCCCCCGGCGCGGAACGTACCTGCCGCCATGCCTTCAGGGAGTTCAGGAAGAACCGCGGTACGTCCTTGCGGGACCGCAGGACGAAGCGGGACGCCATGACATACGCGGGCGTGTGCGACGGGGCCGGGTTGGGTGTCGTCCAGGGAAGCGTCGGCATGCGATTCCGCCTCTCTTCTCGGCGGTGCGGCCCCGCAGGCCCGTCGCGGGCCGGGCGACCAACCCGCGCGGGCCCGCACGACCAGCACGAAGGCGGCCCGCACGGCCCACCGCCTCATCCCTCCATTCTCGGCGCCCCCCTGGCCACCGCAACCGGGGACATACGGGTTTCCCCGCCAGGCAACCCTTGACGCTCTGTCACCGTCTCCCCGGTATGGGCCCCCAGGGATTCCCGGGGCGCCGAACATGGCCGAAAACGAGGAGACACCATAGTGAGACAGGCCTCACGCGCGCTGACGGCCGCCCTGGCGGTCGTGGCGCTGGCCGCGGGTGCGCCGGGAATGGCGCACGCGCAGCCGACCGCCGAGTCCATACCCGGCGCTCCGCCGGGAGCCTCGGCGGAGCGGCTGCCGGAGGGCTGGCGGATCCAGGGCGATCAGCTGGTCTGGAGTTCGCCGGAGCCCGTGGGCACGGGTGGTTCCCTCGTCGAGTTCCGCTCGGGGCAGCGGACCCTCGGCTTCCCGAAGCCCTCCGCCGACCACCGCACCTTCCGGCTCCGTCTCGATGAGACGAGGATCGGGCCGGTGGGCGAACTCCAGGTGGTCGCCGGTGCCCGGCGGCTGGACGCCGCGGCCGCGGACCGGGCACCCGGTCCCCGCCGGACGCCCGCCCCGGCGGCGCCCGAGGCCCCGCTGCCCGCCAACCCGGTCGACCCCGGCACCGCCGGGAAGTACCGCACCACCAGCGGTGAGTACGTCCTCAAGTCGGTGAAGCTGCCGGACTACCCCGAGCCCGTGGAGATGCGGGCCACGGTCGTCGGCCCGACGGACGCGCCGGGGAAGCGACCGCTGGCGCTCTTCCTCCACGGCCGCCACTCCACCTGCTACAAGCCGGGCACGGAGGAATCGAGTCTCCAGTGGCCGTGCGGGCCGGGTCTCAAGGCGATACCGAGCCACCGCGGCTATCTGCACGACCAGAAGCTCCTGGCCTCCCAGGGCTATGTGACGATCTCCATCTCCGCGAACGGGATCAACGGGCAGGACAACAACACGGCCGACTTTGGCGCGCAGGGCCGTTCGTCGCTGGTACGCCAGCACCTCGGCCGCTGGGCGGAGTGGGGCGCGAACCCCGCGAAGGCCCCCAAGGCGGTACGCGCGACGGACCCCGCCGACCTCTCGAAGGTGCTCCTGGTCGGCCACTCCCGGGGCGGTGAGGGCGTGAACAGGGCGGCCCTCGACAGCGTCTCCCCGCCGCCGCGCGCCGAGGACGGCTACCGGGGGCCGGTGAGCTGGCGGATCCGCGGCACCGTACTGGTCGGCCCCACCGTCTTCGGCCACAACCCCGCGCCCGATGTGCCCTCCGTGACCATCCTGCCGGGCTGTGACGGCGATGTGAGCGACCTCCAGGGCCAGTTGTACCTCGACGCCGGCCGGGGCATCGGCCGGGGTACCGCACTGCACAGCGCGGTGTACATGACCGGCGCCAACCACAACTTCTTCAACACGGAGTGGACGCCCGGCCAGGCCGAGGCCCCGGCCATCGACGACGTCTGGGACGACCAGAGCCCGGTCTGCTCGGCGGGCGCCAAGCACCGGCTGACCGCCCAGCAGCAGCAGAAGGCGGGCACCACCTATATCGCCGCCGCCGCGCGGCTCTTCGTCGCCGGCGACGACAAGGTCCGTCCCCTGCTGGACGGCTCCGGCCGGCGCGCGCCCTCGGCGGGTCCCGCCCGGGTGCTCACCCATGCCGTCGGGGGCAACCGCACCCCGGCGATCCTGCCCGACGCCCCGCTCTCGGTGACGAACGGGCGGGTGTGCGACCAGGTCACCACCAACGACACCCGGGCCTGTCTGCCGGCCTCCGGATCCGACCGGTCGCCGCACTTCGCGGCGTGGATGGTCGCCGACAACGAGCCGGGCCGCAAGGCGGTCACGGCCCGCTGGACCAAGGCGGGCACCCCGGTCCGGCTCACGCCGGAACGATCCTTCTCGCTGGCGGGCTCCGAAGCGCTCGCCCTGCGGGTGGCCGTGCCGCCGAACACCCGGGGTACCCGGTTCGATGTCGCCGTCACCGACACCTCCGGCAAGCGGGTGAAGCTCGGTCAGGTCACCGCCGACGGCCTCCCCGGCACCGAGACCACGACCGCGAACTGGGCGCGTGAGCTTCGCGTCCCGCTGAAGGCCGCCACCGCCGCCGGTGTCGACCTGAAGCGGACGAAGTCGCTGGAGCTGACCCCGCGCAGCGGTTCCGGCAGGCTCTGGCTGATCGACGCCTGGGGCTGGCGCCCCGGCACCCCGGCGGTACGCCCCGCCGCACTGCCGCGGATCGACATCGACCAGGTGAAGGTCAAGGAGGGCGACTCCGGGTCCCGGACCCATCGGGTGAACATCCGGGCCACCGGCAAGGGCACCGGCGTGGTCAAGCTCGCCGTCCTCGACCCCAAGACCTGGAAGTCCACGGTCCGTACGGTGTCGGTGAAGTCCGGTGACCCCGAGACCGTTTCGATCACGGTGAAGGGCAACACCGCGTACGACTACGACCTGTACCACATGATCGCGGCCAAGGCGGTGCGCGGCACGGCGGTCGGCGGCGCCTTCGGGGGTGTGATGGTCGAGAACGACGACCCCGCGCCCACGGTCACCGTGACCCCGGTCGCCGACTCGATCACCGAGGGCTGGGCACTCACCTGGAGGGTGAACCTCTCCGCGGCCGTCGACATCGATCTGGAGACGCCGTTCTATCTGCTGCCGGTGAGCGAGGGTACGGAGCTGTCCACGAAGGACGTCGCCCCGGAATGGCTCGCCGATCAGCTCGGCGGCACCCCTGACCCCGAGCGTGCCCTGTCCGGGGGCGGCTCCTTCCTGTGGGTGCAGGTCCCCGCGGGTGCGACGAGCACCGAGTTCTCCGTGCCCACGATCACCGACACGGTGACCGAGCCGGAGGAGCTGCTGCGGATCCAGGTGCTCCTCTACACCGAGGACGGCGAGTGGTCCGAGGGTCCGCTCCTCACGGGCCGGGTCAAGGACGCGCCCCGGCGCTGACCCTTCCGCACGGCCCGGCACGGCACAGCACAGCACGGGTGATGGCACCGGTTCCCAGCACGGGGGCCGGTGCCATCGGCGTTCCGCCGTCCGGTACCGGCGGTACGTCAGCCGGCCGCCGGATCCGATGGCGCCGGGTTCCGCGTCCGGTACCTCCGGAGAGCGTCCGCACGGGGATCGTGCCCGAAGCCGGCATCGAGCGGACCGACCCGCTCATAGGCCTCCTCGGTGCGCGGGTCGTCCCGGAGGGCGAGGGCGTACGCCGCTTCCAGCCGCAGCAGTACGTCCTCCTCGTCGAGCAGCTCGGCGAGGGCGTCGGTGACCACCGCCCTGTGCTCGTCCGCGAGACCGAGGGAGCCCGCGGCGGGGATCCTCACCTGGGGTACGGGATCCTGGACCAGGGCGAGCAGCATCTCCCGTGAGGCGGGGGTGAGACCCCTCGGGATGCCGAGGGCCTGGGCGACGGTGCGCCGCACCAGGGTGTCGGGGTCGCGGGCCAGGCGGGCCAGGGTGTCGCTCGCCGTCGCGCTCAGTGGCTCCCCCGCCCTGACCAGGCAGTACGGTACCTCCCGCCGCACCTCCGGGTCCGGATGTCCGGCGAACCGGACACCGATGGCCTCCTGCTGGGGGTGGTCCTGGGAGGTGTAGACATCCAGGACCCGGGCGAGCACCTGCCCGTCCGGCTCGTCGAGCGCCCAGGCGGCCAGGAAGTCCGGGTCCCGCCGGGTGTCCGGGCGCTGCTGGAAGCAGGCCAGGGACTGCCGGTTCCCGAGGACATCGGCGAGGAACCGGCGGTGCGCGGGATCGGGATGGTCGCGCAGGGCCGCCAGCTCGGACCAGTCCCGCGGACTCCGGCGGCCGACGAGGACATGGCTCACGGTGGACCGGTTGACCTGAAGGGCGTTCGGGTACGGCACGGCGCGCGCCACCAGCTCCGCCACCGGCGGCCGGATGCCGAACGCCCATTCCAGCGAGGTGAGGACGGCACTGTGCCCCGCGCGGACGGTCACCCCGCCGAGCGTGACCTCCTCGACCTCCGTGTACGCGTCGTCCTCGACCGAACGCCGCCGTACCGGGCCGGGATCCCCGGTACGGCGGCGCAGCTCCTCGGCCGCGCCGGTCGCGTACCAGTGCCGGGCGAGACCGAGCAGCCGTTCGCCCAGGTCCTGCTGGTGTACCGCCGCCATCTGCCCCCCCTGAAGATCACCGGTCGGTACGGTATCCCGGGGCCTGCCGCGCGATGATTCAGGGGGTCTGGGCCGCCGGCGGCGTGGAACTCAGGGCGTTTCCGCCGTGAGCAGCCGGTCGCGCAGGGCCTGGACGGTCGTGGGGGAGACCCCGACCCGGTCGGTGAGATAGCCGGGGACCGAGCCGTAGCGGGCGGCGAGGTCGGCCAGGACCAGGCGCATCACGGTGGCAGGGGCGCGACCGTAGCCGGGCCAGCGCAGGACGCGTCCCGGGTGGGCCCGGTGCCAGTCGGCGATCAGCCGGTCGGTGGCGCGTTCGGTGAGGGCGAAGTCGGCGAGGATCTGTTCGTCGTCCACCTCCAGCAGGGTGAGGACGAGGGCGGCGATCAGGCCGGTACGGTCCTTGCCGGAGGCGCAGTGGAACACCACCGGCCCCTCGGTGTCGGCGATCACCTCGATGACCTGGCGTATCTCCCCGGCGCCGTCCTCGGTGACCTCGCCGAAGCGGTCGGCGAGATACCGCCAGGGGTCGATGTCCGGGTCGATCTCGGCCTGGTCGTAGGGCCGGTGCTCGATGCTCAGATTCTCGTACCGGAAGGGATGGGTCTCGGGTACCCGGCCCTTCGCCTCGATCTCCCAGGGGTAGCGCAGATCGATGACGGTCCGGATCCCGAGGCGCCGGAAGCGCTCCCGGTCCTCGTCCCCGTCCCCGAGCTTGGCCAGGGAATCCGCCCGGTAGAGGGTGGACCAGGCGACGGTACGGCCGTCGGCGGACCGATAGCCGCCCAGGTCGCGGAAGTTGTGCAGATGGTCGAAGGCGATATGCCTCCCGGGCGGTGTCTCCCGCGTCTCCCGTGTCTCCCGCGGGGACGTGCTGTGCCGCATCGTGCTCTCCCTCGTGTCCCGCCGCCGCCGTCCGATCGGCGCGGCCCCGGGTACCGTACTCGTCCGCACGGTGCCCGGGGCCTGCCTCGCGCTTCGGTCACCTGCGCCAGAACAGGTGGTGGCTCACCCCGCTCGGGCTGGGCACGACCTCCAGGTGGAACCGGTCGAGCAGCTCGTCGGGGGAGTCCCAGAGCCGTAGTCCGGTCCCCAGCTCCACCGGTGAGACCGCCACATGCAGGGTGTCGACCAGATCGGCTGCGAGGAACTCCCGGATGGTGCTCACCCCGCCGCCGAGCCGGACGTCCTTGCCCCGCGCCGCCTCCCGGGCCCGATCGAGAACGGTGGCCGGATCGCCGCCGACGAAGTGGAAGGTGGTGTCGGAGAGCGTCAGCGAGGGGCGCTCGTGGTGGGTCAGGACGAAGACCGGGGTGTGGAAGGGGGGTTCGTCGCCCCACCAGCCCTGCCACTCATGGTCCTGCCAGGGCCCGCGCTGGGGCCCGAACTTATTGCGGCCCATGATCTCGGCGCCGATGCCCCGGGCGTAGTCCCGGGTGAAGTAGTCGTCCAGGCCCCGGCTGCCCCCGGGGTCGGTCCGCATGGGCCAGCTCGCCGTGGCGCCCGCCCAGGCGAACAGCCTCTCGGGCTCGACATGGCCGAACGGCCGCTCCAGGGTCTGGTCCTCGCCCGCGCCGATTCCGTCGCTCGACACATTGAAGTTCTGGACCCTCAGTAACTGACCCATGTGTTCCTCCCGTGGTGGTGCGCAGTGCGACAACAGGGTGAGCCTAGCCGGGCCGGCGCTCGCCGCCCGCTCGGACGGCCGACCCGTACATCAAAGGATGTACAGGGCATATCGCCCCTTGTGGCGATGAGATGATCTCCACCGGTTCCTACCGTTATGGGTATGGAAACACCGAACGGCCGGACCGGAACACAGAAACCGCCCCCCTGGCGGACCGTGGCCGCTCCGATCCTGTTCACCCTGGTCCTCCCCCTGGCCGTGTTCCACGTTCTGCGGTCACAGGGGTTCAGCCAGTGGCTGGCCCTGACCCTCAGCGGGGCGGTCCCGGCGGTGCGCATGGCCGTCGAGGCCGCCACCCGGCGCCGGATGAACAGCTTCGAAGCGTTCATGATCGGCATGCTGGCGGTACGCGTCGCGACCTCCCTGCTCACCGGCAGCCCACGGGTCGTCCTCGTCAAGGACGCCGCACTCGCGGCCGCCGCCGGACTCTGGATCCTGGCCTCCCTCCGCGTCGCGAAGCCCTTCGCCTTCCAGGCCGGCCAGTATCTGCACGGACCCGCCGCCGCACGCGCCCGGGAAGCCGCCTGGACCGTCTCATCGACGCTGCGCGGCGGCCTCACCCGGCTCACGGCCCTGTGGGGCTGCGCCCAACTGCTGGACTGCGCCGCCGGAGTGCTCGTCGCCCTGCTGCTCCCGGTGGAGGCGGTCCCGGCCCTCAACCGTGCGAAGGGACTCGCCCTGCTGGGCGCCGTCGCCCTGGTCAGCATCGCCTACAGCCGCCGCTACGGACGACGGCACGCCCTGTCCCTCTTCGGGTCGCCACCTCTGATCGCCAGAAGGGAAGGCCGATCACCATGACTCCCCACCGCACCCGTGCCGAGGCCCCCTCGCCCCCCGGGGCACTGCGCGGGACCCTCGCGGAGCTGCGCCGACTGGCCGCGCTCCCGCTCGAACAGGGGCAGACCCTGCCACCCGATGCCTACACCTCCCCCGAGCTGTACGCCTGGGAGACCGAACGGATCTTCCGGCGGGAGTGGCTGTGCGTGGCACGGGCCGAGGAACTGCCCCGGCCGGGAAGCTATCTGCGCCTCGATGTCCTCGGCACGCCCCTGGTGCTCACCCGGGACGAGGAGGGCGAGCCGCATGCCCTCTCCCGGGTCTGCCGCCATCGGTTCATGGACCTCCTGCCGCCGGAGACCACGCCCGAGCACGGCGATCTCCAGCGGCTGATCTGCCCGTACCACACCTGGACCTACCGCCTGAACGGACGGTACGCGGGGCAGCTCGTCGGTGCCCCGCTGATGCGGGGGGTCGACTTCGACCGGGCGGGCTGTCGGCTCCCGGCCCATCGCGTGGAGATCTGGAACGGTTTCGTCCTGCTCAACCTCGACCCCGGCGCGGCACCGGCGGCGCCCGCGCTCCACGGGCTGGACCGGCGGCTGGGCGGCCGGGGCATCGCCGACTGGGTGACCGTCCACACCCAGGACTGGTACGGCGTACCCGCCAACTGGAAGGTGGCGGTGGAGAACGGCTCGGAGAACTACCACCACATGGGGACGCACGCGGCGACCCTGGACCCGGTGCTGCCGGGCCGGGACACGGAGGTCGACGCGACCGACGGCCGCTGGTTCACCCTGTTCACCCCGCTGGCGGACCCCGGGCGGGGCACCCCGGTCCCGACCACCGCGGCCGCTTCCGGCACACCCGTGCGGCAGCCCCGGCCCGGGATGCTCATCGCGGGAATCTTCCCGCAGTTCGTCCTGGCGGTCCTTCCCGACAGCGCGGTCGCCATCCGCTGGCTGCCCACCGGCCCCGTCACCCATGACACACGGATCACGGTCCTGGTCCCGCCCGGAGCCCCCGACGCTCCCGGGTTCGCGGAGCGGCTGGACGGTCTGCGTACCCAGGTCGGCCGGATCCAGGAGGAGGACCTGGTGGCCATCCGAGGCGTCCAGCGGGGCCTGGCCTCCCGTCCGGCCCCGTCCCCCGGCCGGTTCTCCCATCTGGAGCGCCCGCTCTGGCAGTTCCAGCGCTATCTGGCGGAACGCCTGCTGTGACCCGGCCCTGGTCCGCCTGGCCCCGGTCCGCCTGGCCCCGGTCCGCCCGGGTCCGGGCGACCCCGCCGGCCCGCCGGCCCGGCTCCGGAATCCGCCGGGCGTCTCGTATCGCGAGACCCTGGGCGGATTCCGGCATTACCCCTCTGCGGCGACGCCCGCTCGCGTTCAATGGTGTCCGGCCACCGCTCGTACACCTGTACGGGCGGTTCCGGCCGTGCGCGCGAGGGCGGCCGGGGAGCGGCGGGAAGGCCGGGCACCCCGGCCGCTCCCGGACCACCCCTGCCGTGGCGATCCACCCATCGAGAGGGGACAACGGAATGCGTGGACAAGGCAGATCCAGATCGAGGACCTGGTTCGGGGCGGCCCTGGCGCTGCTGATGTCGGCCTTCGCCCTGACCCCGGGGGCCGCGCGGGCCGACGACGACACCCCGCGCCGCTGCTCCGCCGGATATGTGGCCCTCACCTTCGACGACGGCCCCACGGAGCTGACCCCCGCGTATCTGAAGGCGCTGCGGGACGCCGGACGGGTCAGGGCCACCTTCTTCGTCACCGGGAGCTTCGCCCAGGCCCGGCCGGACGGCACCCGGCGGATCGCCGCCGAGGGCCACCACCTCGGCAACCACTCGTACACCCACCCGAATCTCGTCCAGCTCGACGAGGCCGCCGCCTTCGCGGAGCTGCGCGACACCAGCCGGGTGGTCCGCGCGCAGACGGGCCGTGCGCCGAAGCTCTTCCGGCCGCCGTTCGGGAGCACCGACGCCCGGACCCGCGAGCAGGCGGCCCGGCTCGGGATGACCGAGGTGATCTGGACCGCCGACACGGTCGACTGGAGCGGCATCCCCGCCGAGACGATCGTGGCGAACGCGCTCACCGTGCGGGCCGGTGGCATCGTGCTGCTCCACGACGGCCTGCCCGCGACGCTCACCGCGATCCCGGCCATCGTCCGGGGGCTCGCCGAACGCGGGCTCTGCCCCGGCCGGATCGTGCACTCCCCGACGCCGGTCGAGGCATGGCCGGGTCTGACCTTCCACGCCAAGGCCGCACGCTGGTGACCCGACGGCCCCGGACCGCGCCCCGGTCGGTCATCTGAGTGGTCGGGCGACCGCGTGTCCCGGGCGGGCGGGGGAACGGCAGGGTGGTGCCGTCCCCCGCCCGCCCAGGGGTCCGTGCCGCGCCCGGCGGCCCGGCAGGGCTCAGCCGAGGACGCGGTGCTGCCGCACCTCGCTGCCGCAGATCGCGTACCCCAGCCGTTCGTTGATCGTGAGCATCGCCGCGTTCCCGGTCTCGACGGCGGTGAACATCTCCCGCACCCCGCGCTCGCGGGCCAGCAGCAGAGCGGCCTTCTTGGCGGTGGTGGCGTGCCCATGGCCCCGGTGCTCCGGCACGGTGGCGGTCACGGCGCTCATCCCCCGCCCGGCGCGGTCCGACTCCACGAAGGCGAGCGCCACGATCCGGCCGTCCCGGAAGACAAGGGTGGACAGCTCCCGGTCGAACAGCGGGTCGTTCCAGGTGTGTTCCAGCCACTCCTCGTACTCGGCGTATCCGGCCTCGATATCGGCCGGGTCGATGGTGGTGGCCTCGACATCGGCCCGGTGGACGGCACGGACCGCGCGCGGATCGGTCGTGCCCCGGGCGGTGGCGTCCTGGTTGGTGGTGTCCTGGTTGGTGGTGTACTGGGCGACCGTGCGCACGGTGACCCCCGGCGGCGGTACGGACGGCTCCGGCGGCGGCCCGTCCGCCAGCGCCAGGCGCTGGAAGTGGGCGGTCTCCCGGGACGCGTAGCCGTGCCGCCGGGCGAACGCGCGGGCGCGGGGCTCGTCCTGGGCCCAGCCGGAGATCTCCCGCGCCCCCACGGCCCGCAGATGCTCCTCGGCCGCGCGCAACAGCCCGCCGCCGACACCCTGGCCGCGCCGGGCGGGATCCACCCGGACGGAGAGCGCGGCCTCCCCGGGCTCATGGGCGTCGGGGAGGAGGAACGCGTCCGCGACCCCCACGACGGCGCCGTCCTCCTCCGCGACCAGGCGCAGATGCCGCTCGGCGGGGTCGGCGGTGCGCAGGGTGTGCAGCACGGAGTCGGGAGTGGCCAGTTCGCTGGGGACGGCGGCACGTCTGATCTCGGACACCAGGGCGGCGTCCTCCGGGCGAAAGGTTCGGACGATCACGGTCATGGCAGGAAGGCTATGCGCCCACTCTTCGCGCCGCGTCTGATTTTTGTGCCCATCGGCGCAGGTGAGAGGGGTGACGCACGGTCATCGCGGGGGCGGGCCCGCCGGGGAGGCGGCTGCCGGGCCACCGGACCGCCCCGTGCCGGATCGCCCCGCAGGGCGGCGGCGGCCACCGCTGCCGGGGACGATGGACCGCTCACCCCGCACGGCGACGGGCGTCGGCTACGCGGGGGCCGATGACCAGACCGTGCCCCGGGCCTCGTACTCCAGCATGGTCTCGATCCTGGTCGCGGCGTCCGCGCCGAGTTCACGGCGGACGATCCACAGGGCGAGTTCCAGCCCCGAGGTGATGCCCCCGGCGGTGACCAGATCACCGTCGTCCACGACCCGGGCGGTCTTCAGCACCCCGCCCTGCCGCTCCAGATCGGCGCGGGCCCGGTGATGGGTGGTGCAGGGCCGGCCGCGGGTCAGCCCGGCGGCGGAGCAGAGCATGACACCCGTACACAGGGCGGCGATGGTGAGCCCCGGGCGGGCCGCCTCCGCCAGTGCCCGGGGGAGGGTGCCCCGGGCGATCTCGGCCCACACACCGGGGCTCTCCCGCCGGGCGTAGCCACCGCCCGGTACGACCAGCACATCGGCCTTGTCGGGTGCCCAGGGGCCGATGCCCTGGACCCGGGTGCCGAAGGCGGCGGTGACGGCGGGCGGTCCGGAGGCCCGGACATAGCCGACCTCCACCGGCCGTGAGGTGAAGAACCGCGCGGCGGAGAAGACCTCGTACGGTGCGGCGAAGTCCAGCTCCTCCACCCCGTCGAA
Organism: Streptomyces sp. NPDC000594; assembly: GCF_040299965.1. Taxonomy (NCBI): domain Bacteria; kingdom Bacillati; phylum Actinomycetota; class Actinomycetes; order Kitasatosporales; family Streptomycetaceae; genus Streptomyces; species Streptomyces sp. NPDC000594. Next base: position 164,144 of record NZ_JBEPCY010000011.1, read on the forward strand.
GAGGACGACCTGCACCCGGAACGGTCCGGTCCGCTCCTTGGCCGTGCTCCGCTGCCGCGCGGCGGCCGGTGCGGCGCCCGCCAGCACGCCGGCGGCGCCCAGCGCGGTGGAGGCACGGAGTACGTTCCGTCGGTCGACAGGGGGCATGCGGGTCTCCTCTTCGGTGTACGGGCGTTCTCCTCGACATGTCGCCCCCCGGGCCCCCGGAGTTCCCGCCGTTCCCGCCGTTCCCGCCCTGGTCGGTTGTCAGGAGAGAGGCGGACGCATCAGCGCCAGATCCTCGCCCCAGGCGTCGAGCACGGCACCGAGCCCCGCCTCGCGTGCCACCGCCTCGACCCGGGCGAAGAGGCTCCTCTGGGCGCCCGTGTCACCGGTCCCCGCGATCCGCCCGATCGCCGCCAGCAGCGGCCCCGTCTCCCAGCCGGGCAGCGGAAACCTCGCCAGCTCCCACTCCAGATACTTGTTGTACGGGCGCGGCCGGCGGTCCAGGGCGAACAGCAGCTCCAGCAGAAAGCCCAGGCTGTCGGTGGCGTCCAGACGGGCGGCCAGCGGCTGGCCGTCCCGGGTGTTCTTCAGGGACCGGTAGAGGGAGTTCGCATAGGCGTCCAGCCAGTCGGCCGCCGCCGTGGCCGCCTCGTGCCGGTCACGCCGTCCCTTGGCGGCGACGATCGCGGCGATCCCGCCGTCGAGCCGGTCGATCACGACCCGGGCGCGGGAGAGCGCGTAGTCCTCGTATCCAGGGAGGCTGCGGAACCCGTCGACCGTGGTGACCAGGACATCCAGCTCGGCGGAACGGTGACCGTGGAGGTCGGCGAGAGCCCCCGGACCGGAGCCCGCACCCCCCGTGTCCTCTGTGTCCCCCGTGCCCTTCGTGTCCTCCGCGACGACGACATACACATCGTGGTCCGCGTGCTCGGTGGCCATGCCGTCGTGGGCGTGGGAGCCCTTGAGGACCAGCCCGACGACGGCCGGGTCGTTCGTGACGCGGGCGAGCAGCGCCGCATAGGTCAGCTGGGCAAACATGCCGTGATCTCCTGTGGGATGGACGGAACACACCGGCCGGCCCTCGCCGCCGGGCCTCAGGGAGAGGCCTGCGGGAGGGCGGTCACGCCGTCTGCGGCGGCCGTGGTGCCGCCGCACGGGAGATCAATGCACGGTCAGGACGGTAACGGACCCGGCCCGCCGCCGCAGCCCCCTTTTTCCCGCCCGGTGCTGCCCTGAGGGCTCACCCGGCCGACAGATAGTAGGGCCGGTTGTGGGCCGCCACCGGAGGCGACTGGAAGCTCCAGGCACCGGCGGCCGGGGTGTCGCCGAGGAGCGCGCACACCTCTCCGCCGGGCTCCCCGCCGGGGTGACGCGAGGTCAGCCGCACCCGCCCCGCGTGTTCCGGCGCGCCGAGGTCGTACCAGCGGTAGGGCTGGTAGACGTTCATGGGACCGGCGAGCAGACGGCCGTCCGGGTCGGTGCCGTAGCCGGTGACGGGGGCGGAGTTGGCGGGGACGGCGGCCAGCCCCGCCAGCTCCACCGTGAGGCCGAGCAGAGGGTCACCGCCCTTCTCCAGGGTGCCGTCAGGACCGGTGGTCGCCGCGTTGCACCGTACGGTCCAGGTCTCGCCGGCGGGCCCGTTGAGCGACGGCAGATCCACCTCGAACCAGCCCGGTACCTTCGGCTCCGCGTACAGCTCACGCCCGGCCGTGATGGCGTACGGGTTGTCGCACACGACATGGATCCGGGCGATGCCGAGCAGTTTCGTCTGGTCCCAGCCCTGCGCGTACTCCGGGTAGCTCAGCCGGGGCAGCCGGGCGCGCTCGGCCGTCGGGAAGGCGACGATGTTGTACTCGATCTCCTGGGTGACGCCCCCGCCGAACGGGTACTGCGCGAAGTACAGCTGGTAGTTGAGCGAGACCAGCGCCCGCCCGTCGAACACGGCCGCCGACAGACCGGGGTGGTGCCGGGCGAGCAGCGCGCCCACCGGTTCCGGATCCACCAGCCAGTCGACGCCGACCTGGTGCAGCGCCCCGTAGTGGAAGGGGAGCCGGAAGGGCTCGGCGACCGGCGGCAGGGGCAGCGGGTTCATGCGGGTGCTCCCGGGATCTGTGGTGTCTGTGGTCTCTGCGGCGTCTGTGGTGTCCATGGCGCCGTCGGTGGCGTCGGTGTGCTCGGGGTGAGGACGGCGGGCCGGTCGCGTGCGGCGAGGTCGGCCTCGACGCGTTCCGCGCTGCGCAGGGCGAGCGCGGCCATGGTGAGGGTCGGGTTGGAGGTGGCGACCGAGGGCATGCTCCCGCACCCCACGGCGTAGAGGCCGGGATGGTCCCAGCAGCGCTGCCAGGAGTCGACCACCGAGGTGGCCGGGGAGTCGCCCATCACATGGGTGCCCGCGGCATGGCCCGCCCCCCGGTAGCCATGGGCGCGTCCGGCGCTGTCCTCGAACCGGCCCGGCCAGGCGGCGGGGGAGGAGTGGTCGGTGTGGTCCTCGGCACCGAGCAGCGAGAAGATCTGATCGGAGACGGCCCGCGCCGCGGCCATCCCGTCCTTGACATGGTCGTCGAGGTCATAGGTGATCAGGGGCCGGGGCAGGCCCAGCGGGTCGCGCTCACGGGGATGGAGGGTGACCCGGTTGGCGGGGTCGGCACCCTGCTCCATCTCGAACTGGAGGGCGAACTGACGGCGGAGCCGGTCGCCGACGGCCCGGCGCAGCTCCGCCCCGAACCGGCCCTCCCCGGAGAGGAAGTGGGCCACGTCCGCGTCGGCGGAGCCGGTGGCCCAGACCCACCCCCAGTTGCCGATCTCGATCCGGAACGGGGCCCGTCGGCGGCGGGCGGCCCCGGCCCGGAAGCCCTCGAAACCGGAGGTGGAGCCGGGCCCCCGGTACGGACCGACGGCCTCCGGCATCAGACCCCAGGTCAGCAGGACCGGGTGGTCCATCAGATTGCGCCCGATCTGGCCGCTCCGGTCGGCGAGCCGGGAGAGCAGCAGCAGCCGGGCGTTCTCGACGGTGTGGGCGGCGAGCACGACGACATCGGCGCGGGCGACGGAGACCGTACCGTCGTAGGAGTGGTATTCGACCCCGGTGGCGCGGCCGGTGCCGTCCACCAGGACCCGGGCGACCACCGACCGGTCCTGGAGGGTGACCGTGGCGCTCCACCGGCCCTGGGTCTTGAGCGGGGTGTACTTCGCGTACGAGGGGCAGTGCGGGATGCAGCTCGCGTTGCCCGCACACCGGCTGCCGGGGTCGGGCCGCCCCTCCCGGCCGCGCGGGACATAGCCGCGCCCGCCGTCGTACCGGGGATCGGGGACGCCGTTGCGGGCGTGCGGGGTGGTGACGACCCGCAGCGCGACCTCGCACCCGGCGACGGGGTCGGCGACCCGGTGGCCGTCGAGGCGGGCCGCGAGAAGCCGGTCGAGATGGCTGGCGGGGATGGGCCGCATGGGGAAGACATGGCCCCGGGGGAGCGGCAGCCCGACGAGGTCCCGCTGCTCGTCGGCGTCGGCGGCCACACCCAGCTCCTCCTCGGCGGCCCGGTAGTAGGGCTCCAGCTCCGCGTAGCCGAGAGGCCAGCGCCGTCCGTACCCGAAGACCTCGGTGTCGAAGTCCTCCGGCAGCATGCGCGGCGCCAGCCCGGTCCACACATTGCCGGTGCCGCCGTTGACGCGGACATAGCCGCTGGCGTACGGCAGCGGGCCGTCCTGGAGGAGATGGCCCGAGCTGCGGTAGCCGGGCGTCCCGGGGACACCGCCGACATCGGTCACCTCGGGCCAGGGGACGGCGGGATGCGGCCGGTAGGCGGAGCCGGGCACCTTGGCGGAGGCGGCGAGATAGGTGGTGAGCGGCCCGGCCGCGCCCGGTCCGAAGTCGGCGGTGCGCTTCCCGGCCTCCAGTACGAGGACCCGCCGGCCGGCGAGGCCGAGCCGGTGCGCGACGAGGGAACCGGCGATGCCCGCGCCGACGACGATCACGTCGTACCGGGTCATGGGCGGTTCACCCCGGCGGGCGGGCCGGCCCAGCTGCCGTATCCCCCGGGGCCGGTGGCGGGGGCGGCGAGACCGGCCGCCTTCCAGACGAGTCCCTCGGCATAGGCGCGGGGCGACACCAGGAACGGCGGCGGACCGGGCCAGCTGCCGGTGTACCAGAGGAAGGTCAGGGCGCGGGCCGCCGCCGTCGGCTCCCCGTCCGGCTCCCCGCCCAGCGGGTCCCCGGAGCCGAGCAGCCGCGCGAACCGCTCCTCACCGAGCTGTTCCCGGGCGACCGCGCGGTACTCCCGGACGAGCCCGGTCGCCTCCAGGGCCACCTGGTCGAAGCCGGTCAGCCGTGCGGAGAGCGCCAGGAAGCGGCCGAGGTCATCGGTTGTGGGCACGGGGACAACCGTGCCCCGCCGACGAGTCGCCCATGCGGCCGGCACCGGGATGGCTTGATTCCCGCGTGGATCACACCACCGGGCGCGCGGGCGTACGCGGGCGGGCGCTCCGGGGACAGCGGTTCCGCCGTGGACAGCGGGTCCGCCGGGGATATGAAGGGAGCGCCCGCACGGACGGTGCCGACCGGACCCGGCTCACCCGGTCCGGTCGGCACGGTCCGGTTCTCAGGGGCGGGTGCGCCGGGTGAGGGTGAGGGTGGTCCCCGTGGCGATCAGGACGGCGGCGACGGCTCCGGCGGCGGCCAGCTGCCGGGTGCGGGAGCCGGTGTCGGCGAGCGCGGCGGGGTTCCCTTCCGTACGGGTGCGTGCGGCGGCGTCGCGGAGCTGCTCGGTCACCACATCCGGGTGGGACATCATCGACACATGGGAGGAGTCGATCTCCACGGTGTGGGACTTGGCCCGGCGGGCCTCGAAGCGTTCGAGGTCGGGGGCGATGGCCTTGTCCTGCTTGGAGACGACGAACCACGAGGGGATCGTCTTCCAGGCGGCGGCGGTGGCCTTCTCCGCGAAGCCCGCCTGGGTGACGGGGCGCTGTTCGACCGCCATCAGCCGGGTCTGGGACTCGGGCAGATCGGCGGCGAAGACGGAGTGGAACTTGTCGTTCTTGATGTACAGGTCGGTGCCGCTGCCGGTGGCGTCCGTGTACGGGACGGGGTTGAGCGCCGGGCCGAGCTCGCTTCCGGTGAACTTGGTGGAGAGCCCCGCCGGGGACTCGCCGACGTCCGGCATGAAGGCGGAGACGTAGACGAGGGCCTTGACGTTCGGGTTCCCGGCGGCGGCCTGGGTGATGACGGCACCGCCGTAGGAGTGCCCGGCGAGGACGATCGGGCCCTTGATGCTCTTGAGTACGGACGCGACATAGGTGGCGTCATTGGAGAGGCCGCGCAGCGGATTGGGCGGCGCCACCACCGGATACCCCCGGTCGAGGAGGCGCTCGGCGACGGCGTTCCAGCCGGAGGCGTCGGCGAAGGCTCCGTGCACCAGGACCACGGTCGGCTTCACGCCGCCCTCGGTCCGGGACGCGGCGGCGGGTGCGGACGCCCCGGTGGTGGCCAGGGCGGCGGTGGCGGTGGCCAGGACCACGACGGTGGCCGACGCTATCCGGCGGTGGGCAGGCAGCAGGCGCATAGGGGTCTTCCTCCTTGGTGGGGGCGGATGAGTGCCGTCGCCAGAGTGAGCCCGGCGGGCCGCCGTCTGCGCGCCACGCCGGGCGTCCGGGTGAAGCCGTTCCCCCGGACGGGCGGGTGGCACGCCCATCTGCCGTACCGCCGGACCCCTTTGGACGGCCGCCCGCAGGCCGGAGCGCACATGGCGGCCGGACCGGTGTGTGCGGTCGCGGGCTCCGGCCGGTGCTCCTACGGTGAGGAACGCGAACCGCAACCATCTCCAGGGAAGCTGGTGGGTGTCTGATGTCGGACAAGCCGTCGATCGTCCTCGTGCACGGTTTCTGGGGCGGGGCCGCCCACTGGGGCAAAGTGATCACCGAGCTGCGCTCCCGGGGGTACGGGGATCTGCACGCGGTGGAGATGCCGCTGACCTCGCTGGCCGACGACGCGGAACGGACGCGGAAGATGGTCGCCCAGATCGACGGGCCGGTGATCCTCGTCGGCCACTCCTACGGCGGCGCGGTCATCACCCAGGCCGGAAACCTCGACCAGGTCCACGGCCTGGTCTATGTCGCCGCGTTCGCCCCCGACGAGGGGGAGAGCCCCGGGAAGATCAGCCAGGACAGGCCCCCGGCCGCGTTCGAGAACCTCGCGCCCGACTCCGACGGCTATCTGTGGATCAAGCAGGACAAGTACCACGAGAGCTTCTGCCAGGACCTCACCTCGGACGAGGCCGACATCATGGGCGTCACCCAGAGGGCGCCCCTCGCCTCCACCTTCGGCGACACGATCACCGACCCGGCCTGGCGCCACAAGCCCGTCTGGTACCAGATCTCCACCGACGACCGCATGATCCACCCCGACAACGAGCGGATGATGGCCGAGCGCATGAACCCGCGCCGGACCATCGAACTCGACGCCTCCCACGCCTCCCTCGCCTCACGGCCCCGGGAGATCTGCGACCTCGTCGACCACGCCGTCCACGACACCCGCCCCAGCTGGACCGAGCGCCTGTCCAACGCCCTTCATCACAAGAGCGGGGCCTGAGGAACGGGGCCGAACCGAACCGGACCGGTGCCGGAGCCCGGGCCCCCGGCGTTCTTTCGGCATGGTCATGAGGACCACCTCCTCGGCTACAGTGAGGATCTTGGCGCTGTTTCACGACCGGGCGGAGTGTCCCGGTCGAGCAGAGCGTCACGACCGAGCGGAGCCGGGCCGGAGGACGACGCGATGTCCCTGCATGAGATCGAGGACCTGGTCGCGGAGTCGGTCCGCGTCCTGGACGCCCGCACCGGGCCGGACGACCCGCGCGTCCGGGGCTGGTTCGCGGCGCTGTACACCTTCCAGAGCGGATACGACTGCTCGTTCACCCACTTCCGCGTGATGGACATCCTGCTGCGTCGCCGATACACCTACCGCTTCCCGGTCGACCGGCACCCCGACTACGCCGAGCGGCCCGCCCACTTCGACGCACTCACCGACTTCACCGGATTGCGCGTCCTCGACGAGGACGCCCCCGACTTCGCGGGCCATGACTCCTGGCTGGAGGACGGCTATGTCGATCCGCCGTTCCTGTACTGCGACGCCGGTACCGCACTCTGGCGCCGGCTGGCCGCCGCCGGTGAACTCCAGGGCCCCGACGCCGTCCCGCCGCACCGCACCCCGCTGATGGAGGCGGTCCGCCAGGTCGCCGTCGCCGCCGAGCGCGAGCGGGACCACGACCTGATCGCCGGGTGGTACGCGTTCGGTGGTGAGACCCTCCTCGCCGGGCCCGCCGGCTGCCCCTTCGATGTCGCCGAGATCGCCGAGATGCCCGCCGTGCGGGAGCTGCGCGCCGTGGTCCGCCGCACCGGAGCCCTCCCGGCCGCACGGCGGTCGCCCTTCGCGGTCCCCGTGGAGTTCGCCGACGACCACGACCTCGCGTCCTGGTGGTGGCAGCCCCAGGCGCATTGACCACGGCGCTAGGACACCGTCGTACTGAGCGGCCAGCGCCGGAGCCGGTAGGGCGCCCACCACAGATGGCCCCCCACCCGGTGGAGCAGGCCGGCGCGCTGGTAGCGGGTGGACACCGCCTCCGCCAGATCGGTCGCCGGGACACCGCGCAGCAGGGGTTCGACGATCTGCTCGTGCCGGGGATGGCGGATGACCAGCCGCCGGAAGGTGTCCATACGGTGGTCGCGGACCTCGATGAAGCCGGGGCCCCGGCGGTAGCCGCACTTCGCGGAGTGGAAGGTGTCCCGCCACGCGGCCGTGACCTCGTCGCCCCCGCCGAGTACCTCCGCCGGCGGGTGCAGATGTCCCAGCGGGCGCCAGTCGGGGGCCCCCGGCGGCAGCAGGACCGTCCAGTCGACGGCGATGCCATGGCCGGTCAGTTCACGGACGGCGACCAGCGCCGCGACCGCCGCCGCGCCGTCGGACCCGGCCTCGGCCCGCGCCAGATCGACCGTACCCCGCAGCCGGGCGAACCGGACGCCGTCGTCGGCGAGCCGCGCCACCGCGTCGAGGGGGTCGCCGAGCAGCTCGGTCTCCCCGAGGTACATGCCGGGGATCCGCCGGGCCACCGGATCCCGGTCGCGCCACAGGGCCAGGCGTACGGCGGTGTCAGCCCCCATCGGCATGCCCCTCCGTGGCCAGCGCGGGTACCAGGGTCTCGCGCGGCCGGGCCGGCCCCCGGCGCAGCCGCATCAGATCCTGGTTGGCGGTGGCGGGGGCGACATGGACCGCGTGGCCGCCCTCCTCGAAGACGACACCGAGCGCCCGCCACCGCGCGAGCAGACCGTCGACGCGTGTCCCGGTGACACCCTCAAGGGACCCGCCCGCCTTGCGGACCAGCGCCGCCGGACTGTGCGGGGTGTCGAGCAGCCGGAAGACGGCCACCTCGAACGGGTCGGCGATATCGAGCACCCGCCAGTCGAACCCGGGCCGGGTGTCCACGAGGACGATCCGGTCCCCGAGGTCGCAGTGGGTGAGCCGGCTGCTCTCGTACGCGTCGGCCCAGTCGTCCACGGCCCGGCGCAGCCGGTCGAGGCAGGGGTCGGTGATGCCGCGCCGGGGCGCGTCGAAGATATAGACCAGATCGGCCAGCTCCGTCTCGGGGAGGTCGTAGATGTGCCGGTAGTGGGCGGCGGGCCGGGGCGGTCCGAAGCCCAGCTCCGGCCGTTCGTAGTACGGGCTGAAGCGCTCGACCTTGACCCGGGTGGCGCCGGCCGGAGGCACCAGGTGGTACAGCGCGGGCATCTGGTCGATGACGCCCGCGTAGTCGTCGTCCCGCTCACCGGGGAAGCCGTAGAGATAGTTCCAGCTCACATTGGTGCCGACGGTCTCCGCGTCCCGCAGCAGCCGGACATTGAGACAGCCGGTCACCCCCTTGTCCATGAGCTTCAGCACCCGGCTGCTCAGATTCTCGATACCGGGCTGGACATGGCTGATCCCGGCGGCGCGCAGGGTCGCCAGCTGCTCCCTGCGCAGATTGGACTTGATCTCGTAGCCGATCCGCAGGTCGTACCCGGACTCGGCGAGCCGGGGGGCGACGGAGCCGATGTAGGCCATGTCGAGGATGTTGTCGGTGACCCAGACATTGAGGATCCGGTGGCGTTCGACCAGGGTGAGCAGCTCGTCCACGAACCGGCCCGGGTCCTTGCTGCGGAAGGTCATGAAGGATCCGTTGAGCCCGCAGAAGGTGCAGTGGTGCTTCTCGCCCCACCAGCAGCCGCGCGAGCCCTCCAGGACGAGTCGCGGTTCGGCCCAGGAGCCGGCGACGGAGCGGGCGTGGTGTTCGTAGTAGTCGCCGTAGTCGGGGGGGACGAGCGCGCCCGGCGGCAGTGGGCGGGCCTCCATGGGGTTGACGACCGAAGCGCCGTCGGGGGTGCGCCAGCAGAGCCCGGCGATCCCGGCGAGTGCCGTACGGTCCCCGGCGTCCCCCGTGTCCCCGGCGTCAGAGGCGTCGGCGGGGCCGGTGAGGGCGGCGAGCAGCTGCGGGAAGGCGACCTCGCCCTCGCCCCGGATGACGGCGTCGACCGAGGGGAAGTTCCGGTGCAGCGCCGCTCCCTGCGGCCCGTCGCAGTTCGCGCCGCCGAGCACGGTGGTCACCCGGGGGTCCAGTTCCTTGACGGCGCGGGCGGTGGCCAGCGTGGCGGCGTTCTGGGCGAACATGGTGGTGAACCCGACGACATCGGGCCCGGCCGCGACGATCCGGGCGGCTGTCTCCCGTACGAACTGCGGGGCCAGTTCATGGAGTTCCCGCATCCGGGTGAGGACCTCGTCGGGCACCTTGCCGGCGAGGCGCGCGGTGAACTCCGGCACCTGCCAGCGGGGGCGGTCGTTGAGGGCCGCCGAGAAGATCCATTCACTGAGTCCGGAGAAGTACGAGTTGGCGCAGAACTCGTACTCCTGGGGGGTGAAGCCGGTCCGGGCGACCAGCCAGTCCACGAAGTCGATGTTGGCGTGGACGACGGTGACCTGGGCGTCGGGGAAGACGTCGAGGACCCGGCGTTTGAGGACGCCGAGGGCGAGCGAGGGCATGTCGATGGAGGACCACGGCATGTCGACCAGGACGAGGCGCATGCCGGTCACCACATCCCGCGCCGGACGAGCGCGGCGCGCGCCGCGTCGCCCTCGGGGGTCGGCGTGGTCTCGAACGCGGCGGCCACGCGGGCGGACACGGGGCCATGGGCGAAGCCGGCGGGGGTGGCGAAGTAGGCGTACGGAACGGTTTCCTCCATGGGGGTTTCTCCGGTACGGGTGGTCTCCGCGCGGGTCGTCCCGGCGCGGGTGGTGTCGGTGCGGGTCGTCCCGGTGCGGGCCGCCTCCGTGGGGGCCGTCGCGGCGGGGGGAGCGGTCCAGCCGGCGACGGTCCCCGGCGCGTACCGGCGGAGCGCCGCATGGCCGCGCCCGGTCGGGACGACTCCCGGGGCCTCGATCACGAATGACAGCGGCTGTTCATGACAGAGCGCGGGGAAGAGGGCGAGCAGCAGCTCATGGCCGATGGTCTCGCGCAGGGCCGGGTCGTCCGCCGCCCCGGGCAGATCGAGCAGATGGAGCGCGTACGCCTCCTCCGCAGACAGACCCGGACCGCAGTAGGGGAGCAGCCGGAAGCGCCCGAAGTGCGGGGAGGCGAGGAAGCCGTCGAGCAGGCCGTCCTCGCTGTGGCGGTCGCGCCCGAGGGCGCGCAGGCTGCGGGGGAAGGTGGCGGCGAGCCCGCCGTCCCGCCCGAGCCGCCGGATCTGCGACCGGAAGCGGCGTACGGCGGAGTCCAGCTCTTCGAGGTCGACGGTCTCCAGACACTCCCGCTCGCCCGCGTTCGCGGCGACGGCCGCCGCTCCCTCGGTGGCGAGGCGGGTACGGAGGTCGCCGTCGAGGAAGAGGCGCAGCAGCAGATCGGTGAGGTGCCCGCCGTCGAGCTGTTCGGCGGGCGGCGCCTCGTCGGTGCGGGCGGGGACGGGGGCTGGGTCGAAGCGGGGGGCGGGGGGCGCGAGGACCGCGACGGTGGTCTCCGGCGGGCCGCTCTCCCCCTTCCGCCAGGCTCCGGCGAGGGCGCGCAGCCGTTCGTAGTTCCGCCGCGACCGTTCGACCAGCCGGCCGTCCTCCCGGAACATCGGATCCTCGTAGCTGATCGCGAGAAGGCCGGGACAGCGCGGCAGCAGATACTCGGTGAGTTCGAGCTGCTCGTCCAGGAGGACGCCATGGTGCAGATCGCGGAACTTCCCGCCGACGATCTGGCATCCCGACAGATGGAGTTCGCGGCAGCGGGAGAGCGGCAGCGCGTCGATCCCGTCGAACATGTGCCGGCCGGTGCGGCCCCGCAGCCACTGGTAGCTGAGGAGATGGCCGACGTCCAGGGTGACATGGACATCGGCGTCCTCGGCCAGCCGGGCGAAGGAGACAAAGGCATCGGCCTTGCCCAGGCGGAACGATCCGCCCTCGGTGAACCCGGGGAACTCGACATGCAGCGGCGGCACCAGCCGCCGGGCCGCCTCCGCCGTGTTGCGGGTGGCGATCTCCAGTCCGCGTTCGGTGAGCGGGGGCGGCAGTGGATAGGGCAGCGGACAGCCGCGCAGGCTCCAGATCCCGAGGTCCTCGACCACCCAGGCGAGGTCGTACCGCTCGGTGAGCCGGTTGGTGAAGTCGATGGCCGGCCCCCGGTCGTACGGTTCGGGGGTGCCCATGTTCAGTTCGGTCTGGTGCAGGGCCCGGACGGTCCCGGCGGGCAGTTCGGCGAAGAAGCGGTCGTACGCGGGTAGATAGTCGGCCGCCCGGACGGCGGCCCGGGAACGCGGCTGGAAGGAGGGGCAGGCGTAGGCGAAGTCGCCGCCGTGGCGCCGGAGGAAGGCGCGGACGCGGGGGGACACGTCCCCGCCGTCGGGCGTCTCCACGAAGCCGACGCCCCGGCTGCCCAGACTCCCTCCGCCCCAGGGCATATCCATGACGAGGCCGAGGCCGAGTCTGGTCACCGTGCCGGGCGCTGCTGTGGTCACAACGGTCTCCTCGGATACGCGGCGTCCCCCTCGGGGTTCGCCCGGGGTGCTGCCCCGTGCTCCGCCCGGCGTTCCGGCCGCCCGGCCGCCGGGTACGGGGTGCCGCCGGGGGTGAGCGGGGGATCGGGGTCGGGGCGGGCTTCGCCGGGACAGGCCTCGGCCGCCGACGCGGCGACCAGCCGGGCCAGCAGCCGCTGTCCACGGGGGGTGCGGGCGGCGAGCAGCCCGTCGGCCCGCTGTTCGACATCGTGGCGCGGCAGCCCGTAGAACTCCTCCCGGATCAGATCGGCGACCACGATCCGGTCCGCCGTACCCCTGGAGCCGGTTCCGGTTCCGGTTCCGGGTCTGGCTCCGGCGGGGACGGTCCGCACCCAGGAGTACGGTCTGACCGGCCCGGCCGTCCGGGGGCCGGCCTCCGGAGCGGCGCGCGGCGGGGAGAGCCTGCCCGCGCGGCCCGGGGTGACCGTACGGAAGACACGCTCCAGCCGGTCCAGCGCCTCGGCCCGCGCGGGTCCGCCACCGACCGTCATGGGGTAGCCGACCCGGCCGGAGAGATAGTTCAGCTCGGGGTTCCCGGTGAGCGGTCCCGAGGTGTCCAGGGCGAGGCCGAAGCGCCCGGGGTCGCGGGCGAGCCGGCTGCCGGGCTCGGCGATCAGGAGTTCCAGCGCGTCGATGCCGATCCGCTCCTGGTTCGCCACGAGGAACCGCAGCGAGTCCTCGAACTCCGCCGGGCTCTCGTCCAGTACATGGCCCATCACGGAGAGCCGTACGGTGATGCCCGCGTCGGCGAGATTGCCCAGGATCCGCTGGTAGTCGGCGGCGCGCACCCCCCGGTCCAGGAGGTCGAGGAGGCGCTGCGACGTTCCCTCGTACCCGACGGCGATCTGGGCGCAGCCGAGGTCGGCGAGGTCGCGGCAGAACTCCGGGTCGGTGAGGGAGCGTTCCAGCCGGCCGCGTACATCGAACCGGACGCGGACGCCCCGGTCCCGGGCGAGCCGCATCGCCCGGGCGACGAGCCGGAGATTGGTGTTCTCGTCGGCTATCGCGAGGAGTTCCACCCCGGTGGCGCGGACCACGCCTTCGACGGCTTCGGCGATCTGCTCGGCGGTGCCCTGCTGGTACGCACCCGGGTCCAGGGAGCGGTTGCCGTACGCGCAGAAGGCGCACCGGCCCCAGTAGCAGCCGACACAGGACACGACGGCGAGCTGGGTGGTCTCCGAGAGATAGCCGTGGATGGGCAGGTCGCCGAAGTCGGGTGGGCCCAGGTCGCGGAAGCGCAGCCGCGGGGGGCGGGTGGTGCGCCGGGCCGGTCCGTCGGGGGAGATCCAGGTCATGCCGGGGACGTCGGTGTACGGGAGGGTTCCGTCGAGGGCGTCGAGCCAGCGCTCCAGCGGTTCCTCACCGGCGGTCCGGCAGAGGGCGTCGACGCTCGCGCGGACGGAGGGGAGGGCCGCCAGGTCCTCATGGCGGAGCATCACCTGCTGGCCGCCGAGACAGACACGGGTACCGGGGCTCAGCGACCGGACCCAGGCGGCGATGAGGAGGGCCGGGCCGAGCTGGCTGAAGAAGGCGACGGAGAGGCCGACGGTCCGGGGCCGGTGGCGGGCGAGCAGGGGGGCGAGGAGGCGGTGCAGCCGGTCGACGGCGATCCCCTGGGCGGCGGGGGGCCCGGCGGCGGCGGTGCGTACGGCGGTGTCGAGCTGATCGAGGTCGTGCCAGGTCCGGGCGAGGAGGGTGTCGCGCACCAGCAGTTCGACGGCGTTGCCCGCGAGCCTGAGCGCGTCGAACGCCTCGGCGGGACGCTCCGTTCCCGGCCGGTACGGCGGCTGTGCGGGGTGCTGTGTCTGTACGGGGGGCTGTGCCTGCGCGGGGCCCGGCGTCTGCGTGGGGTCCTGCGCCTGTACGTGGTCCGGGGGCTGTGCGGTCTCCTTCAGGACCCGGGCGCGGATCTCGCCCGCGTGCCGGATCACCACATCGGCCAGCGCCCGCTGGTACCAGCCCGCCAGCCCGGTGAGCTCCCGGGCGGCGACCGCGTCCGCCAGCATCCGTGGCTGCCGCAGCACGTCGTGCACCAGCCCGATATTGAGATCGGCCTGGTGCACGCGGCGGCCACGGCGCCGCAGATGACCGGCGAGATACGGCAGGCTCAGATACGGAAAGAACCTGGCCTCGGTCTGCGGCGGAAAGATGAGAAGGGTGTCGACCGGGCCACCGCCGCCTGCCTCTTCGTCGGACGACACCCGACGCACGTCGCTCTGAGGATCCGGAGGATCTATCGGATCACATCGTCCTCGTTGTGGGAGGCGATGTAGGTGTACGCGTGGTAGGCCCCGCCGATCTTCAGCTCGCTGGACTCGATCACTTCAAGTCCGTCCAGCTCGGCGAATTCGTCGGCTATGACATCCGTCGTCGCCTCCGGCATGACAGTGCTCATCGGTCCCTCCTCGCATTCGGTGACTGGTATCTGGCACGATAGCGCGGTCCATCGAAGCGTCAATGGGGCCTCGGTAAACGGAATCCGGTGTCCTGCTGGAAGCGTGCGACCCACTCGTCCGTTGTTCCGTCGGCCTGGCGGCTGATTCCGGGTGGCGGAATATATGGGGGAGTCTCGACGCCGAGAAAGTCAAGACAGGTGCGGACGCCTTCCTCGTAGTCCGCGACGAGGTCTTCGTAGACGACGACATGGGGGGTGATTCCGTACCGTTCCGCATAGGCGTCCCAGGTCCCGGTGTCGTCTTCGAGCATGCGCAGCCGGCGGCCGATCTCCTCGTGGTCGTAACGGGGCGCCGACCTGGCACGGCCGGTCGGGAGATGGGTGCCGTCGACGATCCAGACGCCGGTCTGCTCGGCGATCGTGTACGAGATCGCCTGGCGCAGCCGGTCCCTCCGCTCGACACGGATATAGCGGGGGGAGGCGAGAAGGGTGTGCGGATCGGTCTCCAGATCGGCGAGATGACCGGCGTGGATCTTGATGCCGAAAACCCCGTTGGGGCTGGTACGGACCCTCATCAGGGCGCGGATATGGCTCGCGGGCAGTCCGTCGGCGTCATCGGCGGTGAAGCCCCAGCGTTCGAAGTAGTCGAGGACATAGGTGTCGGCGAGATAGTCCTCGGGGAAACCGGCGACGCCGGTGTGCCAGAGCGCGCGGGCGAGCAAATTGCTGCCGCAGCGGGGGGTCGATGCCAGGACATAGCGGATCGGCGGCGTCCCGGAGAAATGCGGAAAATCAAATTCCGGTCCGTTGGTGCGATAGCGCAGCGACAAGGCGGCGGCTCCTCGGGCGGACACGGGAGGGACGCGGTACGGGCGGCCGACCGTGACCGGCCCACCGGAGTCGGGGGACGCCACAGATCTTCGGGGGTTCGGCGGGTCCGCCGCAAGACCGTGGCGGCGGTGGCCTCGCGGCGGCCGTACGGGAGCCCAGGCGTCCGGGCCCCGTACGGCCCGCCGGTCGGTGAGCCGGCCGGTCGGTGATCCGGTTGCCCGGCCGGTCGGTCGGCCCGCCGGTCAGCCGGTCACGATGGTGAGGCCCAGCACACCGGACAGCCGCCCCCAGGAGGTGACATAGCCCGTCGTGCCACTGGCCAGGATGACCTGACCCCGGGCATGGGCGCCGCTGGCGTTCTTGGCGTAGAAGGGGGCGCCCTGGTCGCCCGGTTGTGGCAGGACACCGTCGTTGAAGACGACGACCGGCGCCATACAGCCGCTCGGTCCGCACAGCTGGCCATTGGTGCTGATCACCGTGTGGCCGCACTGCTCGCCCGTGGTCCGGCCGCTGTGGCAGTAGCCGGCGCCCCCGACGACGGGCTCGCCCGCGGAGACCACCGGAATGCTGGTGGTGCTGGTGACGGGCCCGGTGAAGATCCGTCCCGCGTAGCTCCCGCCGCCGATCAGCACCGCGTCCACGGCGGGCTGCCGCACGGCGACGGTGCCGTAGGCCTGGGCACCGGACTCGGTCACCACGGCCGCGCCGGCGGGGAAACAGCTCGCGGAGCCCGTCATGAGGACCGTCCCCGCGCCGTTCCGCACCGCGAAACCGGAGGTGCAGGGCCCGGTGCCCGCGGTCCGGATACCGCCGCCGCCGTAGAAGGGCGGGGTGTCGTCCCGCCGGTGGTACAGGTCGAGACCGGGATCCCGGACGGGGCCGGTGGCCGGGGCGCGCAGCGGTGCGGTGGCGCGCCGTCCGGCGACCTCGGTCACGACCTTCGGGGGCGCGTCGGACTCCAGGACGATGCGGCCGGTGGTGCGGTCGAGATAGCTGGCGAAGGTGTACGCGGTGCCGTGCGCGACGACCCGGGCGGCGATCCGTTTCTGGAGCCGGGCCAGTTCGGGCACAGCGCCGGGGGGTTCCGGGCGGAGGGCGGCCGCGGCCCCCGCGGTGCGATCCGGTGCCGTCCGCGCCGTCGGGCCGGGGGAAGCCGGGTCCTGGCCGGTGCCCCGGGCCGGTTCGGTCCCCACCGTCAGGAGTGCGACGAGCAGGACACCGACCGTCCCGACCGCCCCGGCCGCTGTGCTCCGCCACCCTGTTCCGCTTCTCGTCCGGCGCATGGGAACCCTCCTGGATCCGACGGGCCCCGGCCGGGCGGCGGGGGCCCTGACACGCATCGTCCGAGGAGCGGCGGGCGGACACCAGGGGCGCGGGCGCCGACGGCCTGTCCGGTGGAGGCATCACGGGGGCGCGCGCCACCCCCCGCGCGTCGCCGCCGACCGCCCCGCGTCCGCCCCGGGATCCCTCCCATCACCCGCTAATCAAGTTTGACTAATCTTTCCGGGGGTCCTACGGTACCGGTCCTGGTCACAGGTGACTTCCCCTTCTGGGGGGGGCGGTCGGAAGGGACGGACGGACGGATGACGAGTACCGACCACGACGCGATCACTGTCGAGGGCGTACGGAAGAGATACGGGGACAAGGCGGCCCTGGACGGGCTGGACCTCACGGTGGCGCGCGGCACGGTCCATGGGGTCCTCGGTCCCAACGGGGCGGGCAAGACCACCGCCGTGCGCATCATGGCGACCCTGCTCCGGCACGACGAGGGCGTGGTGCGGGTCGCGGGTCACGATGTACGGACCCGGGCCGCCGACGTACGGCGCCGGATCGGGCTCCTGGGGCAGCACGCGGCGCTGGACGAGGAGCTGAGCGGCCGGCAGAACCTGGAGATGTTCGGCCGGCTCCATCACCTCGGCGCGCGCCGGGCCCGTACCCGGGCGGACGAGCTGCTGGAGCGGTTCGGTCTCACCGACACCGGCCCCCGGGCGGTCACCCGGTACAGCGGTGGCATGCGCCGGCGGCTCGACCTCGCCGCCTCTCTGATCACCGACCCGGAGGTGCTCTTCCTGGACGAGCCGACCACCGGTCTCGACCCGCGCGGCCGGGCCGAGGTGTGGGACGCGGTCCGCTCGCTCGTCGGCGGCGGGACGACGGTCCTGCTGACCACCCAGTATCTGGAGGAGGCCGATCAGCTCGCGGACCGGATCAGTGTCATCGCCGCCGGGCGGGTCATCGCCGGAGGCACCCCCGACGAGCTGAAGGCCCGGCTCTCCGGCGACCGCATCGACATCGTGCTGCGGAACGCCGACGATCTGGCCGTCGTCGCGGAGCTGCTGCCCTTCGGCGCCGCGCTGACCGTCGACCCGGACCGGCTGCGGCTGAGCGCGCCGGTCACCGACCGCATGGCGGCCCTGACCGAGGCGGTCCGGGTCCTCGCGGCCGCGTCCGTCGAGGCCGAGGACATCACGGTCCGCCGCCCCACGCTCGACGAGGTGTTCCTGCACCTCACCCAGGAGGTCTCCATATGATCGCGTACTTCGTCAGCGACTCCTGGACCATGACCCGCCGGGAACTCGCCCGCTGGGCGCGGATGCCGTGGCAGGTACTCATCGGGCTGGTGTTCCCGGTGATGATGCTGCTGATGTTCGCGTATCTCATGGGCGGCGGCAGGGAGGTGACGGGCGACTACCTCACCTATCTGATGCCCGGCATCCTCGCCCTGACCGTCGCCTTCGGCCTGGAGTCGACGATGACCAACCTGACCCAGGATCTCAACAAGGGGGTCATCGACCGCTTCCGTTCCCTCCCGATGGCCTCGTCGGCGGTCCTGGTCGGCCGCAGCCTTGCGGACATGCTCCAGTCGGCGGTGTCGCTGCTGGTGGTGGCGGCCGTGGGCGCCGCGCTCGGCTGGCGCTGGGAGGGCGGCGCGGCGGCCTTCCTCGCCGGCTTCGGACTGCTGCTGCTGATGCGGTTCGCCATGCTGTGGATCGGTATCCATCTGGCGATGCTGGCGGGCCGCGCGGAGCTGGTGCAGGCGGTCCAGATCCTGGTCTGGCCGGTCGGCTTCCTCTCGACCGCCTTCGCCTCGCCCACCACGATGCCCGACTGGCTGGGCGCGGCGGTCCAGTGGAACCCGCTCTCCGCGACGGCCACCGCCGTCCGCGACCTCGGCGGCCTGGACACCCCCGGCGGCTGGGCGGCCGACCACGCCGTCCTGCTCGCGATCGGCTGGCCGCTGCTGCTGGTGGCGGTCTTCTTCCCGCTCGCGGTGGGCCGCTTCCGGGCGCTCAGCCGGTAGTCCCACCGGACGCGTCCGGCCGGTGGTCCCGCCGGACGCGTCCGGCCGGTGGTCCCGCCGGACGCGTCCGGTCCGGCCGGCCGATTCCGCCGGTCGCCCGGGCGACGTCCGAACCGCCGGGCTCCCCCACCATCCGCGCTCACATCAAGGGCGGCGGCGCGACCGGCGATCGTCTTTCTGTTCGGGCCGTGCCGCATGTCAGGTGGACCGCACGGGCGGGCACGCTACCCGTATGCCCGTATCAGCACCCGCGGACGAGCCACCTCTCATCCGCCGCGCCCGGACCGTCGGGCCCGCAGTGCGCGACTCCCGGCAGACCGTGTCCCAGAGCGGCGTGGCGCGCACCGGGCGCCCGTACGCGGGAAGAGGTGCGCGATGACCGGGGCCCGTGACTGCCCGACGATCCTGGCCCACACCGCGACCACCGTCGGACCGCTGCTGCGCTCCCGGGTCTGCCGGCTGCCCCGGCGGATCCGTCATGTGTGCGGAGTGCACTTCGGCTGGTGGACCGAGCACGGTACCGCCCCTGACACCCTCGACACCCGCAAGCTGATCCGCCCCGCCCTGACGCTGCTGGCGTGCCAGGCCGTCGGCGGCGCGGCACGGGACGCGCGTCCGGCGGCGGTCGCCGTCGAGCTGGTCCACAACGCCGGACTGCTCCATGACGACATCATCGACCAGGACCCCCTGCGACGCGGTCGGCCGGCCCTGTGGGCCGCCCAGGGGGTCCCGGCGGCGATCCTCGCCGGTGACGCCCTGTTCTTCGCCGCCGTCCAGGCCCTCGTCGACGCCCCAGGGGCGGACCGCTCCGTCCCGGTGCTGCTGAACACCGTCCAGGGACTGATCGAGGGCGAGTACCGGGACGTCCTCCTGGAAACGGGGGACGACCGGGAGCACGAGGCGCTGCGGGTCGCGGTCGCGAAGACCGCCGTCCTGCTGGCCTGCGCCTGCGAACTGGGCGCCGCCGCGGGCGGGGCGGCCCCCGCCCGGGCCGGGCACCTCAGGGCCTTCGGCCACCATCTGGGCATCGCCTTCCAGTGCGCCGACGACCTGCTCGGCATCTGGGGCGACCCCCGGACCACGGGCAAGCCCGCCCGGTCCGACCTGCGGCACCGAAAGGTGTCACTGCCGGTCGCCGCCGCCATGGCCCAGGACTCGGCGCAGGCCAGGCAGTTGCGCGAGCTGTACCGGGCCGGTGCCCCGCTCGGCGACGACGACTGCGCCCGCGCCGCTGACCTCATCGAGCGGACCGGCGCCCGGGAGGCGACCGAGCGCCGGGCCCTCGGCCATGTCACCGACGCCCTGCGCCACCTCGACAGCGCCGAACCCGACCCCGTCCCCGCCGCCGAACTCGCCGCCCTCGCCCATCTGGTCGTCCACCGCGACCGCTGACGGCGGGCCCGGCGCGGCGGCGCGACCCGCCGCCGCGCGGGCCCTCTCCCCGCGCGGCACGGACCGGCGAACCCCACCCCTCCGACCGAGGAAGCGCGCCCGATGACCCACTACACCCTCCCTCCGCTCTACTGCCCGGTCCGGTCCGAACGCCATCCGGACGCCGAGTCGATCCAGGATCGGACGATGCGGTGGATGCGGACGATCGGCCTGTGCGCCACACCGCAGGCGGAACGCGCCATCGGCAACATCATGGCCGGGGACATGGCCGCCCGCTGGTCCCCCCGGCAGCCCCGGGAACGGGTGCAGTGGGTCAGTGACTTCTGGTGCCTCGGCGCCTTCCTGGACGATCAGCGCCTCGAAGCGGCTGAGAGCGCCCCCGCCCTCATCGGCCCGTTCATCGGCGAGCTGTGGACCGTCATCTCCGACCACCGCGGCCACCGTCCCACCGACGCCGACCCGCCCCTCTTCCGGGGGGTGTACGACATCACCCGCCGCGCCTACGAACTGGCCGGCCCCCTTCAGGCCGACCGCTATGTCGCCGGCTTCGGCGCCTGGCTGCTGGGCGTGATCCGCGGCGACGCCCGCTGGGACCGGCTCGCCCTGGGCGACTTCCTGCGGTACCGCTTCGGGGCCGTCGCCGCCCAGTTGATGCTGGACGTCGCCAACGTCGCCTGCCTCTCCGCCGTACCGGCCACCGTCTGGCACCATCCCAAGACGGTCGCCGCCGGCCGGGCGGCCATGATGACCGCGGCCCTCGACAACGACCTGGTCTCCTACGGCAAGGAACACCTCCGCGCCCAGGCCACCGGAGTGTGGCCGGGCCCCAATGTCGTCCGCTTCCTGGAGGTCAACGGCCACAGCACCCAGGACGCCTTCGCCCGCACCGCCGAGATCCGCAATGGCCTGATGTGCCTGTGGCGGCATCTGCTCGCCGAACTGCTGCCGACCGCCGATCCCGCGACCACCGGGTTTCTGCGCGGACTCGACCTCCTCGTCGCCGGCAACCTCCGCCACCACCTCACCTCCAGCCGCTACCACAACCCCGACGGCCGGCACCCCCACGCCGTCACCTTCCACGCCTCCCGCACCGAGCGGTGCCCGGTCACCGACCACAGCCCACCGGCGCCCGCCCTCGCCTGGTGGTGGGAGCAGCGGGAGGCCCCCTTCCACGCAACGGCCCCCGCCGCCCGCACCTCGGCGGACCCCGCGCCGGACGTCCCGCCGGACGCCTCGTCGAAGAGCGCCCCGGCGACGGCCCGGAGGAGGACCCCGTGACCGCCCGGCATCCGCCCGCCCCCGTACGGGTGGCACCCGGGGGCCTGCCCCTCGTCGGCCATGTCCCCGCACTCGTCCGCGCTCCCGCGCGCTGGCTCGCGGCCTGCCGTACCACCGGTGACATCACCGAGGTACGCCTCGGCTCACGCCGCGCCTATCTGCTCTCCACATCCGAACTCGTCCACGAGGTCCTCGTCGGCCAGGGCGCCCGCTTCGACAAGGGCGGCCCCCTGTTCGACCGGATCCGCGAGGTCGGCGGCAACGGTCTGGCCACCGCCCCCCACCAGGAGCACCGCCGTCAGCGAAGGCTGATCCAACCCGCCTTCACCCCCGCGCACATCGCCGCCTACACCGAGGCCATGCGGGACGAGAGCGCCGCCCTGACCGCGCGCTGGCGGCCCCGGGGCGAGATCTGCGCGCTGACCGAGATGCACCGGCTCTCCGTCGGCGTCTTCAGCCGTGTCCTGCTGCCCGGCGCCGACATCGCGGACCCCGTCCGGCTCGCCGAACAGACCAGGTCGCTCTCGGACGGGATCGCCGCCCGCGCCCTGTTCCCCTGGTGCGACCGCCTGCCGCTCCCCGCCAACCGCCGTTTCCACCGCGCCCGGCGCCAGATCCTCGCCGCCGCCGACGCGACCGTCCGCGCCGCCCGCTCCCGCCCGGACCACAGCCGGCTGATGGACGCCCTGCTCGGCTCCGACCCCGACGGCGGTTCCCTCACCGACCGCGAACTCCGCGACCAGGTCGTCATCCTGCTCGCCGGCGGCACCGAGACCACCGCGAACACCCTCGCCTGGATCTTCCACCTCCTCGCCCGTCACCCGGCCGTCGAGAGCCGCCTCGCCCATGAGCTGGACGGCGTGCTCCACGGCCGTCCCGCGACCCCCGACGACTTCCGCGCCCTCCCCTTCACCCGTGATGTCGTCCTGGAGACGATGCGGATGCGGCCGGTGGTCTGGCTGCTGACCCGCAGCAGCACCACCGAGGTGGAGCTGGGCGGCCACCGCTTCGCCGCCGGCACGGACTTCGTGGTCAGCCCCTACCAGCTCCAGCACGACCCGGCCGTCTTCCCCCGCCCCGACTCCTTCGACCCGGACCGCTGGTCCGCCCCGGTCGCCCCGGCCCTGCGTCAGGCGTGCCTGCCCTTCGGCGCCGGCCGCCGCAAGTGCATCGGCGACACCTTCGCCCTGGCCGAGATCACGATCGCCCTCTCGGTGATCGTCCCGCACTGGCACCTCCGGCCGGTCGGGCGCGGCCGGCCGCCCCGTCCGCGCTTCCGGA
Organism: Streptomyces sp. NPDC000594; assembly: GCF_040299965.1. NCBI lineage: Bacteria > Bacillati > Actinomycetota > Actinomycetes > Kitasatosporales > Streptomycetaceae > Streptomyces > Streptomyces sp. NPDC000594. The sequence continues at coordinate 186,655 of NZ_JBEPCY010000011.1, forward strand.
CCACGCTCGCCCCGCACCACCTGCCGATGACGACCGTCCCCCGTCGCTGACCCCTGCCACCGGGCCCCTCGGCGGGGCCCCTCCGCCCCCTTCCTTGCTACCGGGCGGTGACGCGCAGCCGGAGGCGCCGGGGGACGACCACTCCGCCCAGAGCCGCGCGGGCGGGCCGTTCGGAGACGGGGCCGATCTCCCAGTCGGCGAGCAGGGCGGCGAGGGTGGCCGTGGCGGTCTGATGGGTGTAGCGGTCGCCGATGCACCCACGCGGGCCCGCGCCGTAAGGGAGGTAGGTGGTGCGGTCGGGTTGCCGGTCGGCCCACCGGCCGGGGTCGAAGGCGGTCGGGTCGGGGTGGTGCAGCGGGTTCCAGTGATGGGTGTAGGGGCTGATGGCGAGCTGTGTTCCGGCGGGCAGGGGGGTGCCGCCGAGGTCGGTGTCGGCGGTGACGGTACGGGTCAGCAGCCAGATCGGGGTGTGGAGTCGGAGTGTCTCGGTGATCACCTGGTCGGCCGGGGAGGGGTCCTGCCGGCCGTCGGCCGCCGGGGGAGTGACCGGGGGCACCCGGGCGAGGTCGCTGTGGAGCCGCCGCTGGGTCCCGGGGTGGCGGGCGAGTTCGTAGAGGGTCCAGGAGAGCAGTCCGGCGACGGTCTCCGTACCGGTCAGCAAGAAGGTGATCACCTGGTCGGTGACCTCCCGGTCGCTCAGCGGCCGGGTCCCGTCGTCCGCCGGGCCGGGGCCCGGGGCCGGCAGCAGCCCGGAGAGCAGGTCCTGATGGTCGGCCGGGTCGTCGCGGCGGGCGGCGACGATCCCGGCCACCGTACGCCGGAGCCGGGCCAGGGCCCGGTGGTAGCGCAGGGTGCCGGGGGTGGGCACCCTGCTGAGCGCCCGGGGGGTGAGCAGCCGCCGGAGCAGACCGTTGACGACCAGGGCGACATCCTCGGGGACCCGGTGGGCGGCCCCGCCCGGCAGCCGGGCGCTGAACATCGTCCGGGCGATGGCCCGGCAGGTCATCGTCATCATCGTCCGCTTGACATCGATGACCTGGCCGTCGCTCCAGCGCGCCGAGACCTCCCGTACCGCCGCCGTGATCGCGGGGACATAGGCGGGCAGCCGGGTGGGATGGAAGGCGGGCTGGCACAGCCGGCGCTGGCGCCGGTGATCGCGGTGGGGGCAGGTGCCCAGCCCCGCGCCGACGACCTCGCCGACGCGGTCCGCGTACGGTCCCCCCTTGTCGAAGACGCGATCGTCGGAGAGCACGGCCCGGGTCAGGGCCGCGTCGCAGACCAGGACCAGGCGATGGGGGCCGAGCCGGAGCCGGACGAGGCCCCCGGGTGCGGAGAGCGAGGCGAGAAAGCGCTGGGGGTCCCGCAGCAGTGCGACCGTGTGCCCCAGCAGCGGCAGATGACCCGGGGCCAGCGGAACAGCGGAGAGATCGGCGCTCATGTCGCGTCCTTGTCGTATACCTCGGTGGACGGGCCGCACCTGGCTCGGCGGCGGGCGGCCCCTCCGGTGACGGACATCCTTTCCGCGATCCGGAGGGCTGAACCGGAGAACGGGGACCCCGGGTCGGCCCCTGCCGAAACCGCCGGAAAGCAGTCCTCCCGCCTCGTCCAGCCGTTCGGCCATCGGCCGGATGTGCGTACCGGCGGCCGGATATACATGCCTTCGGCGGAGGCGCCCGGGGCGAGCATCCGCGTACCGCCGGCTCCCCGTACCGCCCTCTCCGCTGCGGTCAGAACTCCCGTATCGCGTCCAGGGTCCCCGCCACGGCCAGTGATTGGTCCAGCGGTACGAGGAACGCCGAGCGGTCGCCCACGACGGCCCGGGTCATCTCGGCCGCCATGAGCGCGTACGGGTCGACGGGCGGGTAGCGCCGGACCTCGGTGCCCCGGGGCGTCTCCACCCGGAGCCCGGCCGGCTCCCGGCCCGCCGTGAACGGGTGATCCAGGCGGAGGGCGCCGTCGGTTCCGGTGATCACGAGTGCTTCCCGCCCCGTGCCGGTGAGGGACGCCAGCAGGGCGGCGGTCCCCTGGCCGAAGCGGAGTTCGGCGTGGGTCCGTACGTCCGCCGAGCCGCCGGGCCAGGTGTCGCGGCGCACCCCGGTGACCGTGGGCGTCGCCCAGCCATAGGCCGCCAGGATCGCGCCGGCCGCGTAACAGCCCACGTCCAGCAGGGCGCCCCCGCCCAGCGCGGCGTCGCGGCGGTAGTCGCGCGGGCCCGGGTCGGCGCCGTCGAAGACGGCCTCGACATGCCGGATCCCGCCGATGACGCCCTGCTCCAGCAGATGTGCGAGGTCCCGGGTCCGGGGGTGCCAGCGATTCCAGGCGGCCTCCACCAGGAGCCCGCCCGAGGCCGCCGCCGTCCGGGCCATCGCCCTCACCTCGTGCGCGGACAGACCGAGCGGCTTCTCGCACAGCACGTGCTTGCCGGCCTCCAGGGCCCGTACCGCCCAGAACGCGTGGGCGCTGTTGTGCAGGGCGATATAGACGACGTCCACCGACGCGTCCCCGATCAGGGCCGCGTAGTCGGTGGTGGCGCTCTCCGCGCCCAGCGTCGCGGCCCGCCGCCGGTCCCGCGCGGCGGCGGCCCGCAGTGCGGCACCGTCCAGGCTCCGCACGGCCGGCCCCACCTTGGCCGTGGCGATATGGCCGGCGCCCAGGAAGCCCCATCCGACGACGGACGCGGTCACCGCAGCGAGCCGCTCGGCTGCCGGACGGTGCCGTCCGTCTCGCCGGACAACGGCCGTTCGGCCGGAGAGCCGGGCAGCGCTCCGGTGGTGATGGACGGCTTCATGCCGCCGTCGGTGCCGTAGTGCTCGAAGGCGTTCCGCACGCCGTCCTCGTCGTCGAAGGCGAGCCGTGAGGTCACCACCGCGTCGGCGTCCACGACACCGCGGGTGATGAGGCTCAGCGCGATCCGGGCGACATGGGCCGATCGGCCCATCGGGAACGCCCTGACATCGAAGGGGGTCCCCCTGAGCCGCAGCCCCTTGGCCAGGATCATCCAGGTGCTGATCGACTGCGGCAGCCCGGTGGCACCGTAGACGACGTAGTCACCGCCGGGGCGCAGCAGCCCCATGGCGAGTTCGCGGGAGTCCGGGCCGTCGTGGGCGTCCAGGTGCGGCAGGGCGTCGAAGACATAGTCGGCGTACTGGTCCCGGTGGTCGGCGATCAACGCCTCGATCTGCGGGGTCTGCCGCCCGGGGTTGAGTACGGAGGTCGCGCCGGCCGCCGTGGCGCGGTTCAGCCGGGCGTCGTCGAGGTCGAGGGCGGTGACGGAACGCACCCCGAAATAGCGCAGCATGACCTGGAGGGCGAGTATCCCGCTCGGCCCGGAGCCGAGCAGGACGCAGTCGTCGCCGGGCCTGGGCGCGTTGAGCAGCAGTGAGCGCAGCACGGAGGTGAGCGGCTCGATCAGGGTGGCGAGATGTCCGGGCAGTTCGGGTGGTACGACGACGGCCGCGGCCTGGTGGGCGTCGTGGAAGTGCCGCTGGGTGTACCAGGTGGTCTCCCGGGCGGCGGTGGGGCGGGCGAACAGCGGACGGATGGTCCGGTAGTCGGCCAGCCCGCCGAAGTCGGTCTGTCCCCAGTAGCACACCCGGTCGCCCTCGCGCAGGACACCGCGCAGGTCGGCGCCCACCTGGACCGCCCGGCCCACGTATTCGTGCGCGGGGACGACCGGCCAGGCGTCGGGGAACAGATGACCGCGGAAGTAGGAGATGTCGGTCGAGCAGATCGACACGGCCTCGGTCCGCAGGGTGACCTCGTCGGGGCCGCACCGGGGGTCGGGAACGGTTTCCAGGCTGAGCCGGCCGGGGGCGGACAGCAGATATGCGCGCATGGAGCTCTTCCTTCGGGAGAGAGGCGGGCCGTTCGCGTCGCGTCCGGGCCGGCGGCGGCCGGGACACGACGGGGGGATCTCAGGAGACCGTTGTCCCGCGGGTGCGGGAACGCAGTGCCCAGACGGCGAGTCCGACCGAGCAGACGACGGAGGCGGCGAAGGGGAGGCGGGTGTCGACATCCACACTGAGCCCCGTCAGCCACACCAGTACGGTGGTCAGGACCGCCGAGCCGACACCGAGCGACGCGTTGAGCGGGCCGTGTCGGTCGGTGGGTGTCCGGCTGAGCATCCAGCCCTGGTACACGGGGACGAGCGGCGCGGCTCCGCAGGCGAAGACCACCACGCCCACATGGGCCAGGGGCACCGAGCCGGCGCAGATCAGGACATCGCCGACGATGATGAGCAGGGCACCGAGCAGGACGACGGTGGTGACGGTCAGATGCCTGAGCAGCAGGTCCCCGGCCGCCCGCGCCGGGGTGTAGGCCACCCAGAGCAGGGCCAGCAGGAAGGACGCGTCGGAGAGGGTGAGTCCATAGCGGTACTGGCCGAGTGAGGTGACCCAGGAGACGACGACGGTCTCGCCCGCCATCAGCGTCGCGTACACCGCGATGTGCGGCAGCCAGCCGCGGAGCATCGCCCGGGTCAGCCGGGGCTGCCCCGCCGGGCCGGCGTCCCGCGCGGTCGCCGTGTCCGTGTACCGGTCGAGCAGTTTCCCCGCGGCGAACAGCACCGCCAGCGCGGCGGCGAAGATCATGTACACCGTGCGGTAGTCGCCGTCGGCGGGGACCAGTACGCCGACCATGGAGGGTGCGACAAAGCTGGCCACGCCGAAGGTCGCGTAGAGAGCGGATATCCGGTGGTATCGCTTCGGCAGCCGGTAGAGATAGGAGACCGTGGCCAGCGCGCCCAGCGAGAAGGTCGCGCCGTGCAGAAACGCCCCGGCGAGCACCCCGGCGTACTCCTGCGCGGTGATCAGCACCGCGCAGCCCGCCAGCCCCACCAGTACGGCCAGGGTGGTCATCCGCGCGACGCCGATCCGGCGCAGCAGGACCGGTCCGGCGAACATCGCCGTGATCAGCCCGATGTCCTTGAGGTTCTGGACGTTGGCGAGCCGGCCTCCGCTGAGTCCGTACTCCTCGCGGAAGGTGGTGACCAGGGCGGGGACCAGGCCCATGCCGAGGGCCAGGAGGCCGTAGACCACAAAGAGGTAGACGCTGGTCAGGGTGTGACCGGTGGAGGCCGGAAGGGGCGTCCGGGTGGCTGTTCCGACGGGCCCGGCCACCGTGTCCGGCCCGCCGGGCGGCCGTGGGGCCCCGGCGGCCGCGGTGTCGCTCACCGGGGCGCCGGAACGGCCGGGGTGTCCGTGCGTTCCGCCGCTGTGGCGTGCTCGGCGAAGGTCTCCGGATCGAGTGCGCGGGCCTGGACCAGCTGGGACCGGCCCAGTTCCGGGCTGCCGTCGCCGGTCACCGTACGGCCGATCCGGATCAGATAGCGGCAGAGCACCGCGCGGCCCGTCCGCTCGTCGGCGGCTCCGCGCGACACCGCGGTGGCGATGGCCTCCTCCAGACCCGCGCGTTCGTTCGCACAGCGCATCCGGTTGAAGGCGTCCACCCCGCCGGACTGCCGGCGCGAGGCGCTGCCGCCTTCCCGGGGGACCCGGTAGCCGGTCGGGATTCCGGGTACGTGGTCGATCGCGGCGCCACTGCCCAGGTAGCGGAAGAGGGTCGCCACGTCCTCGCAGAAGGGAGCCGCGGTGAAGGGCACAGCGCGCGCGAGGGTCGTCCGCAGGTTCATCGCGGACGGGATCGCGATGTTGTCGCGTTCGACCGCCTGCTCGATCCACCGCTCACGGCCGCGCAGCTTGGGCAGCCGCTGCTGCTCGTCGAGCAGGCGCAGACCGGGTAAGAGCCGGTCGGTCTCCCAGGGTGTGCCGTGTTCGTCGATGAACTCGATGTCGTTGTACGCGAAGTCCAGCTCCGGCTCCGCGGCGAACAGGGCGCGCACCGCGGCAACCCGGTGCGGGTGCGCGAGATCGTCGGCGTCCAGATAGGCCAGCAGGGAGTGCCCGTCCCGGTGCGCCGCTTCGATGGCGAGGTTCCTGGCCTGCCCGGCGCCCGCGTTCCGGGGGGCTTTGAGCACGGTCATGGAGCCGGACACCGAGGCGGCGAGGCCGGACAGGAAATCCGTGGTGCCGGGCGCGGGTGAGGCGTCGTCCGTCAGATAGACGCACCAGTGGGGGTCCGTCTGCCGCTCCAGGCTGGCGAGGGTCAGCCGCAGGCAGGCGCGGCGCCACGCCGGGCCGTCGTCGAAGTAGGGGATCACGAAGGCCACGGATTCCGGGTGACCGGTGGGGGAGGGCATGGGAATCCTCGGGGTTGTCTCGTCGGACGCCGAGCGGCCCGGCGCCGAGCGGTCGGGTGTGGGGGGATCGGTCAGGCGGCGCCGGGCGGGTTACGCCCACGCTCTCGTGCGCCCATCTGAAGTGTCGAACAGTTTCGAACGGATCGTCAGATGACGACCCGTTATGGGTCGGAATTATCGCATGATCACCTGTGCGGTCAAGTGCCGTTTCTGTGAAGGTCGAGGCGCCGGGTTCCGTCCGGGATCGCGCCGCACCGTGGCGGGGCGGCCGTCGTCCCGCCACCCTCCGACGGTGCCGGGCGGAGCCGCGGATACGGGCCGCAGGGAGGAAAGTCACCTGGTGTCCCGTGTTGTACCGCCCGCTCCGGGGGTGGGCGCTGAGACACTGCCTGCCGATGGCCGCCGGCGGCGGTCGCCCGTCGGGAAGGGGAGCGCGTGGAAGCCGCGGCTTGGGAGCCGGTCCTGCTCCTGCTCGCCGTCGTCCTGGTGGGCGTCCTTCTGGCGCACGGTCTCGGGGCCGCCGTCCGGGGAGTGCGGGAGCCGCTGCGCACGGGGCCGTTCAGCGGCGGGTTCGAGCCGCGGGAGCACGCGGTCTCCCGGTTCCATGTGCGGTGGTACCCGGTCACGATGGTCTTTCTCGCGTTCGACATGGAGATGCTCTTCATGTACCCGTGGACGCTGGTCGTCCCGGCGGTCGGCGTCCCGGCGGTCGTCGAGATGTTCCTCTTCCTCGGTGTTCTGCTCGCCGGGGTCGGTTACGCCTGGCGCGAGGGGGCGTTCCGGTGGACCTGAGGGCGCGGCTCACCGCGGTGGCGCTGGCCCGGCCGGCCGTGCTGCTCATCACGGGGCCCGGTGCCACGCGTGAGCGGCTGGCCGTCGAGGCCGAACTCGGGCGCAGACGCTGGCCGCGGGCGACCGGACCCGCCACGGCGGACCTGGTGGTCTTCGCGGGTGCCCCCCTTCCCGTACACGGTGACGACTGGGCGGAACGGGTGTGGCGGGGGGTGCCGGATCCGAAGGCGCGGGTGACCGTGACGGATGCCGGGGAAACGGCCCGCGCGCTGGACCACGGGCACGGCACGCTCCTCACCCGGGCCATGCGCCCGGCCGGCCGTCATGAGGCGGCGGCCGGGCCCGATCGTGGCCACCCCGGCTCCCCGGGCCACGGCGGTGAGGACCACGACGGTCACGGTGCCGGGGAGCACGGCGGCCCCGGCCGGCACGGTGGCCACGGTCGTCATCCGGCGGTCGTGGCCGGCCTCCCGCTGGCGGAACGGGCCGACGACCGGGACGGATTGCGGCTGGACCGGCTGCGGCTGCCGCTCGGGCCCGCGCTGCCGGACTGGCCCGCCGGGCTGGTGCTGCGCCTGGAACTCCAGGGCGACGTGGTGCGGCACGCCGAGGCCGAGGCGATCCCCGCGCCCCCCGCCGCCCGGCCCGCCTTCTGGGACGAACCCTGGCTCAGGGCCCTGGCCGGTGAGCCGGTGACGGTCGGCGAGGCCGCCCGGCGGCGGTGCGCCGCCCATCTCGACAGCCTCGGCCGATTCCTCGGCGTGGCCGGCTGGAGCGCCGCGGCGACCCGGGCGCGCCAGGCGCGCGACCGGACCCTCGGGGGCGCCCGGGGCGATGAACTGCTGCCCCTCGTCCGCCCGCTCGTCCGGCGCCTGCGGCGGTCGCGGACCCTGCGCCGGCTGACGGTGGGCGTCGGCGAACTCTCCGGCGACGGGGGACCGGCCGGCCGGGACGCGCACAGCAGACTGATCGGGCGGCTGGACGGGATCGAGCGCGCGCTCTCCGGGATCGACGGGCGCGCCCCGCTCGCCGTCCACCCTCCGGCCGGTTCCCGGGGCAGCGCCGACACGGGGACACCGGCGGCCCTCGCCACCCTCTCCGCCCTGCTCACCGGCGCCGAGTTCGCCTGCGCCCGGCTCATCGTGGCGAGCCTCGACCCCGATCTCGACGGGCCGGCCCCCCGGTACGCACCCGGGGGCCGTGCCCATGGCTGAACCGGCTCCGCTGTGGGCGGTACCCCTCCTGCCTGTCGCCCTGGCCCTGGTCGCGCTGGGCCTGGCGACCCTCGACGCGGGGTCCACCGGGCCGGGCCGGGAGACCCTGCGGCTGCTGGTGCAGCAGCGGCGGGTCACCAGGGCGGCCGATGTCCCGCTCGTCCGGGTGGGGACGACGCTGCTCCCGGTCGCCGCCGTGCTCGCCGCCGTCGTCCTGCCCCTCGGCTTCCGGTCGGTGTCCGATCTGCCGGACGGGATCGTGTGGTTCAACGCCATGGAGGCGCTGGCCTGGGCGGCCGTCTGGCTGACGGGCTGGGGGCCGAACTCGGCGCTGTCGCTGATCGGCGGGTACCGCTTCCTCGCGCAGGGGCTGGCGTACGAGCTGCCGCATATGCTCGCCATCACCACGGCGGCGCTCGGCGCGGAGTCGCTGCGGGTGGGTGCGGTGGTGGACGCCCAGGCCGGGCTCTGGTTCGCGGTGTGGATGCCGGCGGCGTTCGCGGTCTATCTGCTGAGCACCTGTGCCATGGCCTTCTGGGGGCCGTTCGACCAGCCCACCGGGAGGGACGCGGCGGGCGGCGCGGCGGCCGAACTGTCCGGCGTCGACCGGCTGGTGTTCCTCGGCGGGCGCCGGCTGCTGCTGGTGGTCGCCGCCGCCTTCGCCGTACCGCTGTTCCTGGGCGGTGGCCAGGGGCCGCTGCTGCCCGGCTGGGCGTGGACGGTGCTCAAGACGGCCGCCGTCCTCGGCCTGCTGCTGTGGGTGCGCCGCCGGGTGCCGACCGTGCGCATGGAGCGGTACATGGAGCTGTCCTGGGTGGTCCTGACACCGCTGGCGGTGCTCCAGGCCCTGGTCGTGGCCGTGGTGGTGCTCGAACGGTGAGCCCGGCGACGACGGTGGGCCAGACGACGACGGTGGGTGCGGCGGAGGCGGCGATGAGTGCGGGAGCGGCGGCGGGTACGGTCGTGGGCGCGGTGGCCTCCTGGGTGCTGGCCCTTCTCGCGGTGGCCGCCGGTGTCCTGGTGTTCCGCTTCGACTCGATGGCGCGCGCGACCTTCGCCCTGCTCACCACCCTGCTCTGTGTGGGCGGCGAGCTGATCGTGCTCGGGCTCGACTATCTCGGCATCGTCACCGTACTGATGATGACGATCGAGATGGCCATCATGGCCGTCTTCATGGTCATGTTCATGATGAATCCGGCCGGGCTGATGCCGATGACGATGGTCCACAACAGCCGGGGAGCGGCCGTGATCTGCGCCGGGTCCTTTGTCGCGCTCGTCGCCGGGATCCTCCTCGTCCCCTGGCCGCGCCGGCGCGGCCGGGCCCCGGCCGACCCGACCCTCGACCTCGGCCTCTCCCTGATGGGGCCGCAGATGCTCACCATGATGACGCTGGGCATGGCGCTGTTCGCGACGATCGTCGCGACCGTGGTGCTCGCCACCGGGCGCGGCCGGTACGACCGGTTCGGCGACGACCTCCGGGCGGCCCGGCCCGACGACCCGGTCCGCGGCGGCGTGGGCCGATGACTCTCGAACTGCTTCTCGTCACCGCCGCCGCCCTCTTCTGCGTCGGCCTGTTCGGCGCGCTGACCCAGCAGTCGATCGTCATGCTGATGATGGGTCTGGAGCTGATGCTGGGCGGGGTGATCCTCGCCGCCGGCACGGTCTGGCACCACCTCGCTCCGGCCACGGCCGACGGACAGGTCCTGGTGGTGGTCGCCATCACGGCCATGGCGGTGGAGATGGCGATCGGATTCGCCGTGGTGACCGCCCTGTTCCGGACCCGCGAGATCGACACCGCCGACGAGGCGGCGGAGCTGAGGGAATGAGTCTCGTCCTCTGGTCGCTCATCGGCCTGCCCCTGACCGCCGGAACCCTGCTCGCCCTCGCGGGGCGGCGGGCCGACCGGTGCGCACCCCCGCTCGCGGTCGCGGTCGCGGCCGTGACCCTGGGGCTGGCCTGCACCGCCGCGCTGCGGCGGCCCGCGGTCGAGGCGCCCCTGCTGGAGGGGCTCCCCGTCCGGTTCGCGGTGGACGGCCTCTCCGGAGTCCTGGCCGTCACCGTCACCGCCGTCACCCTCGTCGTCCTGCTCTTCAGCGGTGCGGAGTACGGCGCCCGGTCCGGCGCGAAGCCCGGCGCGGAGCCCGCCGGGGAGTCGGGCGCGGAGCCCGGCGCCGGGTCGGCCGCCCGGTCCGGCGCGGAAGAGGCCCGCGCCCGCTTCTTCGGACCGATGCTCCTCTTCGCGGGAAGCATGCTCGTCACCGTCACTGCCACCACCCTGCCGACCCTGCTCATGGGCTGGGAGGTCATGGGCGCCACCTCCTGGGTGCTCATCGGATACCGGTGGCGCGAGCCGGAGAGCACCGCCGCGGCCGGTACCGCCTTTCTGACCACCCGTACCGCCGACCTCGGCCTGTATCTCGCCGCCGGTGCCGCCCTCGCGGCGGGACCCGGCACCCTCGCCCTCGACGGGCTCGCACGGGCCGGCGAGCCATGGCTGTCGCTGACGACGGCCGGCATCCTGGTCGCGGCGCTCGGCAAGTCCGCACAGCTGCCCTTCAGCTTCTGGCTGTCGGGGGCCATGCGGGGACCGAGCCCGGTCTCCGCGCTGCTGCACTCGGCGGCGATGGTGGTCGCCGGCGCGTATCTGCTGCTGCGCACCGGGCCGCTGCTGGACGCCTCCGGCTGGGGCGCGCAGACGGCCGCGTGGGCGGGTGCGGCGACCGCCGTCGCCCTCGGCCTGGTCGCGGTGGCACAGAACGATCTCAAACAGCTGCTCGCCGCCTCGACCTGCGCCCAGATCGGGTTCATGGTGCTCGCCGCCGGCGCCGGAGCGATCACCGGCGGGGCGTTGCAGCTGATGGCGCACGCCGCCGCCAAGAGCCTGCTGTTCCTGGTGGCGGGCGTCTGGCTCACCGTATGGGGAACCCAGCGGCTGCCCGCACTGCGCGGCGCCGCCCGTACCGACCGGGCGGTCGGGGCGGTGTGCACGGTGGGCGCCCTCTCCCTGGCCGGGCTGCCACCGCTCTCCCTGTGGGCCGCGAAGGACGTCCTGCTCGCCGGGGTGCTGGAGACCGGAGCATGGCTCTACGCGGCCGGGCTCGCCGCCGCCGTGCTCTCCGCCGTCTACAGCGTCCGGATCCTCTGGTTCGTCTGGGGCCGCCCGGAGCGCGACGCGGGGGACGGGCGGCGCGTGCCGCGCGGAGCCGTCGCCCCGCTGGTCCTGCTCGCCGCCGCCTGCCCGGCGCTGACCCCCCTGGCCTTCCCGCCCGTACGGGACGCGCTCACCCGGTATCTCGGCGGCGGCGCCGGACCCGCCCCGCAGGCCTGGGAGTTCGCCCTGTCCGGTGCCCTCGCCCTGGTGGCCGCCGCCGTGACCTGGTCCCGGTGCAGCCGCCCGCTGCCGCTGCCGCCCCGGGCGAAGCGGCTGGCCCGGCGGTGGCTGGGCCTCGAACACGCCGCCCATGTCCTGCTCGTCTCCCCCACCCTGGCGCTGGCCCGCGCCGCCGCCGCCCTCGACGACCGGGTCCTCGACCGGGCCGTGGAGGCGTCCGCCCGGGGAACGGTCCGCCTCGCCCGGTGGACGAACCGGCACACCGAGCGCGCGATCGACGGAGCGGTCGAGGGCGTCGCCACCGCCACCCGCCGGCTCGGCGCGGGGGCCCGCCGCCCCCAGACCGGCCTGCTGCACCAGTACCTCGCCCAGGCCGTCGCCGCCTTCTCCCTCCTCGCCGTCGTGCTCGTCCTCGTGAGGTAACCCTTGCTCACCGCCCTCGTCCTCGCCCCGACCGCGGTCGCCCTGCTCCTCCTCGCCCTGCCCGCGCGTACCCCGGTACGGGTACCGCGCGCCCTCTGGGTGGCGGCCACCGCCGCCGAACTGGGCCTGGTCGTCGCCGTGTGGGCCGGATACGAGCCGGGCGGCGGCATCCAGTACGAGGTCCGGGCCCGCTGGATCCCCCAGGCCGGGGTCGGCTACCACGTGGGTGTCGACGGCCTCTCCCTGCCGCTGCTCGCCCTCACCTGTGTCCTCTTCCTCGTCTGCGCGCTGTACTCGCTCCGCGAGAACCGCCGCCTCCCCGTGTTCGCCGCGCTCTTCCTCTTCCTCCAGACCACCTGCCTCGGGCTGTTCGTCGCCCTCGACCTGATCCTGTTCTTCGTCTTCTTCGACCTGTCGATCGTGGCGATGTACTTCGTCATCGCCGGCTGGGGCCACCGCGACGCCGGACCCGCCGCCCTGAAGTTCTTCCTCTACACCTTCCTCGGATCCCTCGCCCTGCTGCTGGGCTTCATCGGCCTCTATCTGGCCGCCGCCCCGCACACCTTCGACATGGTCGACCTGGCCCGCCAGAACCCCCTCGCCGGCCGCTCCGCCCCCGCCGCGCTCATCCTCCTCGCCGTCGTCGTCGGCCTCGCCATCAAGACCCCCACCGTCCCCTTCCACACCTGGCTCCCGCCCGCCCACACCGAGGCCCCGGCCGCCGGATCGGCCATCCTCGCCGGAGTCCTCCTGAAGATGGGCACCTACGGGTTCCTGCGCATCGCGATGCCCCTGCTCCCGGAGGCCTGGCGGCGGTACGCGCTCGTCCTGGTCGTCGTCGGGGTCCTCTCCGTCCTCCACGGCGCGCTGGTGGCGCTCGCCCAGACCGACTTCAAGCGCATGATCGCGTACACCTCCGTCAACCACATGGGATACATCCTCCTGGGCATCGGCGCCGCCGCCACCACCGCCGACACCTCCGCACAGGCCCGCTCCCTCGCCGTCACCGGCTCGGTCACCCAGATGGTCAGCCACGGACTCATCACCGGCGCCCTGTTCCTCCTCGCCGGCGTCCTGTACGAACGCGGCCGGACCCACGACATGGGCGCGTACGGCGGCGTCGCCGCGACCGCCCCCGTCTTCGCGGTCCTGACCGGCGCGGCGGCCTTCGCCTCGCTGGGACTCCCCGGGTTCTCCGGCTTCATCGCGGAGTTCCAGATCCTCACCGGCTCACTCGGGCCCCGGCCCCTGGCCACCGCCCTGTCCGTACTCGGCATCCTGCTCACCGCCGGTCTGTTCCTGCGCGCGCTGCGGACCGTCCTGATGGGGCCGCTGCGGCTGCCACGGCCGTCCGGCACCCCCCGCGCCTTCCCGGACCTGCGCGCGCACGAGTACGCGGCTGTCGTCCCGCTCCTCGTCCTCGCCGTGGTCCTGGGCATCGCGCCGCGCTTCCTCCTCGACGTCATCGAACCGGCCTCGCACACGCTCCTGGAGCTGCTCGCCCGATGACCGGCATGACCGAGATGAACGAGAACCCCCTGGTCCTCCTCCCCGAGCTGCTCCTCGCGGCATCGGCCGTTCTGGGGCTCCTCCTGGGCGCGTGGCTGCCGCGCCGCCGGCAGTGGCTCGTGGGACTCCTCGCGGCGGTGGCGGCGTGCGCGGGCCTGGTGGCGGCCGCCGTCGCCGCCACCCGGCCCGACACGACCGCGTTCGGTGACGCGTTCACCGTCGACCCGGTCACCAGCACCTCCCGCGTGGTCGTCCTCGGCGGTCTGCTGCTCGTCCTCGCCCTCACCGCCGGGCCGTTCCACGCCCATCCGCGCGAGAGCGAACTCTCCGTGCTGCTCCAGCTCTCCGCCCTCGGGACGCTCGTCCTGGCCGGGGCCCAGGACCTGTTGCTGCTCGCCGCCGCGTATCTGCTCGCGAGCATCCCCGCCTACGCGCTCGCCGGTTTCCGCAAGGACGGCCCCGGGACCGAGGCCGCGCTCAAGTACTACGTGACCGGCGCGCTGCTCGGCGTGCTGATGCTGGCCGGGATCACCCTGCTGTACGCGGCCGGGCGGGCCACCGGCTATCCGCTCCTCGGCCCCGCGCTCCCCGGGGCACCGGACGCGCTCGTCACCGCCGGTGCCGTCGGCCTCCTCGCCGGGGTGCTGTTCAAGGCCGGTGCCGTCCCCGCCCACTTCTGGGTGCCGGACGCCGTCCAGGGCAGCAGCGCCCCGGTCGCCGCCTTCCTGACCACCCTCCCGAAGACCGGTGCCCTGGCGGCGGCGCTGCGGCTCGGCGAGGCCGTCCTCGCCGACAGCGGAATGCCCTGGGCGGCGCTGCTCTCCGTGGTGGCCGCGGCCTCGATGACGCTGGGAAATCTCGCCGCCTTCTTCCAGGACGACGTCAAGCGGCTCCTCGCCTACTCGGCCATCGGCCAGGTCGGCTATCTGCTGCTGCCCGTCACGGTGGCCGGCCGGTCGGACCTCGCCCAGGAGGCCCTGCTGTACTACCTGGCGGGGTACGCCGTCACCAACCTCGGCGCGTTCGCCGTGGTGTGCGCCCTTCCCCGGGCCACCCGGGTCGGCGACTACCGGGGTCTGGCCCGCCGGCGCCCGCTGCTCGCCGCGAGCCTGGTCATCTGTCTGCTGGGGCTGGTGGGCACACCCCCGACCGCCGTCTTCGTGGGCAAGCTCGAAGCGTTCAGCGCCGCGATCGACGGCGGGTTCGGCTGGCTGGCGGTGCTGGCGGCGGTCAACACCGTCGCCTCGCTCTTCTACTATCTGCGCTGGATCGTGCCCGCCGTGTCACGGGGCGGCGGCGACCGGCTCACCGACGGCGCCCGCCCGGCCCGGGCCGTCGCTCACACAGCGGCCGCGGTCTCCCTGGGCCTCGGTCTGGCCGCCGGGCCCGTACTCCCCGCCCTCAGTGGCTCCCTCTCCGCGTAGCGCCACCGCCGTACGGGCTCATGAGGGGTCGCCGCGGAGGAGCCGTTCCATCGCGGCGACCTCCTCGGTGAGCGAATCGCGCCGGGTACGGGGGCCACAGCCCCGCACCAGGCGGGCGTAGTCGGCCGCCGCACGGCCGATGCGGTCCGCGAGGGCCGCGCCGCTGTCGCGGGAGCCGAAGTCGTCGGTGGCGGCGTAGACACCCCGGGGCGAGACGACGGCGTGCAGATAGGAGAACATCGGCCGCATCGCGTGTTCCAGGACGAGGGAGTGACGCTCGGTCCCGCCGGTCGCGCCGATGAGTACGGGCATATCGGCGAGGGTGTCCTCCGGCAGCACGTCGAAGAAGGACTTGAACAGCCCGCTGAAGGAGGCGTTGAACGCCGGGGTGACCGCGATGACACCGTCGGCCCCGGCGACCGTGGCGTACGCCTCCTCCAGGGGCTCACTGGGGAAGCCGCTCAGCATCGCGTCGATGATCGCCCTGCCGAGCGGCCGCAGTTCGACGAAGGAGGAGGCCACCGTGGCCCCGGCAGTGGTGAGTTCGGTACGGACCGCCGCCGCCAGCCGGTCCGCCAGCAGCCGGGTCGAGGAGGGCTCCCGCAGCCCGCCGGTGATGATCGCGATCGTGGTCGTGGTCGTCATCTCACCCCGCTCCTCCCGTCGGGTCCTCGTCCGTGCCGCCCCCGCCGGTCCCCGCTTCCTTCTCGCGTGCCCGGAGCATCGACGCGTGCGTGGGGGCGTCCGGGGCCTCGGGGGACCGGCCGACGGCGAACTCCCTGCGGAGCACCGGGACGACCTCCTCGCCCAGCAGGTCCAGCTGCTCCAGCACCGTGGTGAGCGGCAGTCCGGCATGGTCCACCAGGAAGAGCTGGCGCTGGTAGTCCCCGGCGTACGAGCGGAAGCCCAGGGTCTTCTCGATCACCTGCTGGGGGGATCCGACCGTCAGGGGCGTGAGCGAGGTGAACTCCTCCAGCGAGGGCCCATGCCCGTAGACCGGCGCGTTGTCGAAGTAGGGCCGGAACTCCCGTACCGCGTCCTGGCTGTTGGGGCGGAGGAAGACCTGTCCGCCCAGCCCGACGATCGCGGCCTCGGGCGGGCCGTGCCCGTAGTGCTCGAAGCGCTTCCGGTACAGCTCGACCATGGTGCCGGTGTGGGAGGAGGGCCAGAAGATGTGGTTGGCGAAGTATCCGTCCCCGTAGTAGGCCGCCAGCTCCGCTATCTCGGGGGTGCGGATGGAGCCGTGCCACACAAAGGGCGGAACGCCGTCCAGCGGGCGGGGGGCCAGGGTGAAGCTCTGGAGGGGGGTGCGCAGCTTGCCCTCCCAGTCGACGACCTCCTCGCGCCACAGCCGGCGCAGCAGCCCGTAGTGCTCGACGGTCAGCGGGATCGCCTGGCGGATGTCCTGGCCGAACCAGGGGTACACCGGTCCGGTGTTCCCCCGCCCCAGCATCACATCGCACCGTCCGTTGGACAGATGCTGGAGCACGCTGAAGTCCTCGGCGATCTTGACCGGATCGTTGGTGGTGATCAGGGTGGTAGAGGTCGACAGGATGATCCGCTCCGTCATCGCGGCGAGAAAGCCGAGCAGGGTCGTCGGCGAGGACGGCACAAAGGGCGGGTTGTGGTGCTCGCCCGTGGCGAAGACATCGAGGCCGACCTCCTCCGCCTTCACGGCGATGGCCACGGTGGCCCGGATGCGCTCCTCCTCGGTCGGCGTACGGCCGGTGGTGGGGTCGGGTGTCACATCACCGACCGTGAAGATGCCGAACTGCATACCCGTCATGTCGCCGTCACTCTCCTTACGGGGTGACACGCCTGTCCACCGCGCGCGGCCGCCTTGCTCCGGCGGCTCGGGCGGCGCTTCTGCGCCTCGGGTGGGTCCGGCGGGGGAGGGGAGCAACTCTCGCCACACCAGCCCCATGACTCACTTCCGGATTACCCCCTGGGCCGGATATGAACCGCTTCTGCGGAAATCCGGGAGCTGTCGGACAATGGGCGCCTCGGACCATGGGCGCCACCCGGGAGGCAGCCGGGCGGCGCCCGGGAACACCGGGCCAGGGGGAATCCGTACCGTGAGCGTCAGACGCCGAGGGTGGTGAAGGGGCGGCAGACGAAGGGCCTGGAGTGTTCGGGGTCGAGCCGGTTGAGGACGAGCTGGGTGACATTCGGGTCGACGGCCAGGCCGAGATGGCCGGCCGAGTCCAGCCTGCACTTGTCCTGGAGCACGATATTGGTGACGTTCTCGCCGGTGAGCAGGCCGCTGGTGTAGGGCGTGACGACCCGGTCGTAGCGGGTGACGATGCTGGTGTACGTCGGTCCGGGGACCGCGACGGGGCCGTCGTTGAGCTTGGCGAGGAAGGCCGAGCCGGGCAGATAGTCGGTACAGGCCCCGCAGCCGACGCCGGTCAGCAGGGGCTGGAGCTTGAGGGCCGCCGCCAGCGTCGCCAGGCCGTTGAGCGTGGTGCCCCGGAAGTTGGAGCCGAAGCCGATGAAGTCGTCGACCTTCGCGGCTCCGCCCAGGTACTTCAGGTAGTACGCCGGGACGGTGGTCCCCTCGGAGTGACCGACGATGTCGACCTTCGCCGCCCCGGTGGCGGTGCGCACCCGCTCGACGAACGCGCCCACCTCGACGGCGCTCTCCGCCATGGGGGCGAGCCCGCCGGCCACTGAGCCCAGCACGGTTTGGCCGTACGTCTGCGAGTAGACGCAGTAGCCGGCCGAGCGGAGTGCGGGGGCCAGGGTCAGGAAGTTGTCCCAGCTGTTGCCGCCGAGACCGTGGACGAGGACCACCGGCTCGGGGTGGGCGGCGCTGGGCCGGCAGGACCAGTTGTTCCACCCCGACCTCGGGGGCGCGTCGGCCGAGGCCGTCGCGGTCAGGGTGGTGGAGGCGAGGACGGACAGGGCGAGGGCGGTCAGGAGGGTACGGAGCTTGGCCATCGGGCGACTCCTTGTTCAGCGGAAGTTACCCGAAAGTAGAGCATGGGCTCTTGTTAGGAACAAGGCATCGTTTCCAAAAAGGCGTCGTTTTCGAAAGGTCGTTGCACGGGGTGGTGAACAGGGGGGTGAACAGGGGGAGTTCCCCGGGACGGCTCCGCCCGTCGCGGCGGGGTCGGACCGGGGTGGGGAGCCTCAGAAAGCGGGGAGCCTCAGGAAGCGGAGAGTCCGGAGCTGACCACCGTGTAGAAGCGGTCCAGCCCGTCCTGGAGGATGGCACGGTCGGCGGGCCGGGCGGTATCGCCGTCGAGCAGCCAGTCGGCGATGATGTCGAAGAGCCCGCCGATCAGCCCCATGGCCACCGCGCGGCCGTGCGGTCCCGCCGTGACCCCGAGCCGCTGCCAGGCCGCCTCGACGAAGGAGGCCGCCCACCGGCGGTTGGCCCGGCGGTGCGCCTCGGCCAGCGGTGTCACGGCCCGGCCCTCGCCGAAGGTCACCCGGGCCACCCGCACATCGTCCACAAAGGCGTCCGCGAAGTGCCGGATCAGGGCACGGGCGGCGGCGCCCTCGTCCGGATCCCCGTCCGGATCCTCGTCCAGCGAGCCGAGCGCGGCGGTGAGACGTTCGGTCACGACCCCGACGATACGGTCGAGCAGCGCCAGATACAGGGCCTCCTTGCCGGTGAAGACCTCATAGAAGCTCTTCGTCCCGACATACGCCCGCTTGCAGATCTGCTCGATCGAGGTGTCCTGATAGCCCTGGGCGGAGAACAGCTCCAGCGCCGCGTCGAGGAGATCCTCACGGCGCCTGGCCCGCCGCTCCTGGGCGTCCAGCCCACGGATCCGCCGACCGTTCGCGCCCTCGCCGTCCACCACCGCACCCACCACCGGGCCACCATACCGTCCGCCGCGCGCACCGCCTCCCCCGTTCCCTGCCCCAGGTCACAAGAGCCCCCGCCCAGGTCAGAAGAGGGCGTCCGCCGTGGTGACCATCGCGCACCGGCCCGCCGCCCACTCCAGGGCCATCCGGTGGTCCCGCTCCGAGAAGTCCGCGACCGCGTCCGCCACGACAAACGCCTGGATGTCCCGCATCCAGGCGTCGCACGCGGTCATCAGCACCCCGATATGGGCATAGACCCCGGTGATCACGAGCTGGTCCCGGCCCTGGGCGCGCAGCCGCTCCGCCAGGTCGGTCCGGGCGAAGGCGCTGTACTTCCACTTCGTCAGCAGGGTGTCCCCCGGGCCCGGCGCGACCGCGTCCGCGATGGCCGCCGCGTGCGGGTCGTCGGGGATGCCCGGTCCCCAGAAGTCCTGCTGGAGCCCGCGCTGTCCGGGGGTCTGGCCGCCGGGCTGGGCGGTGTAGACGACGGGCACACCGAGCCGGGCCGCCTCCTTCCGCAGCAGCCCGATCCGGTCGAACAGGGTGGTGACGGGCTCCGCGCCGGTGTCGAAGGCGGAGAGGAAGTAGTTCTGGAGATCGTGCACCAGCAGAACGGCCCGGTCCGGGTCGACCTCCCAGCGCACCCGGTTGGCCGGCAGCTCACCGGGGAGCGGCAGGGGATAGGAGGGGATGGAGGGCAGTGCCATGGGGGATTCCGTTTCCGGACGGGTGGGCCAGCGGACAGAAGGGGTGCGGGGCAAGTCAGGAGGGGTGCGGGGGAGTCAGGGGGTGTGCGACGGGGTCAGGCGCGGGCGCGCAGCTCCTTCTTGGAGATCTTGCCCACGCCCGTGGTCGGCAGGGTGTCCACGAAGACGATCCGGTCGGGCACCTTGTACGCGGCGAGACCGCGGCCCCGGACGAACTGCTTCAGCGCGAGCGCTCCCACCGGCCCGGTGTCCGTGCGCAGGACGACATAGGCGCAGCTCCGTTCGCCGAGGTACGGGTCGGGTTCCGCGACGACGTGGGCGTCGTGCACCGAGGGGTGGGCGAGGAGGTGGTTCTCCACCTCCTCGGCGGCGATCTTCTCCCCGCCCCGGTTGATCTGGTCCTTGGCCCGGCCCTCCACGATCAGATGGCCGCCCTTCACCACCCGGACGAGGTCGCCCGTCCGGTAGAAGCCGTCCTCGGTGAAGGCCCGGGCGTTGTGCTCGGGCGCGTTCCAGTACCCCCGGACGGTGTAAGGGCCACGGGTCAGCAGATGGCCCGTCGTACCCTCGGGCACCTTGTTGTCCTCGTCGTCCACCACCCGGATCTCGTCGCCCGGTGAGAGCGGGCGGCCCTGGGTGGTGACCACCGTCTCGGGATCGTCGTCCAGCCGGGTGTAGTTGACCAGGCCCTCGGCCATGCCGAAGACCTGCTGGAGCGTGCAGCCCAGGGCCGGCCGGACCCGCCGGGCCGCCTCCTCGCCGAACTTCGCCCCGCCGACCAGCAGGACCCGCAGACTGGAGAGGTCGTACGGGGTCGAGGGCGCCGCGTTCGTCCAGACCAGCGCCAGCGGCGGCACCAGTCCGGTGATCGTCACCCCCTCGTCCTGGATCAGCGGAAACGCCGTGTCCGGCGCCGGCCCGGGACACATCACCACCCGCCCGCCCGCGTACAGGGTGCCGAGCGTCCCCGGTGAGGAGAGCGGGAAGTTGTGCGCCGCGGGCAGCACACAGAGGTAGACGCTGTCGCCGTCCACCCCGCAGACCTCGTTGGAGGCCCGTACCGAGTACAGATAGTCGTCATGGGTACGGGGGATGAGCTTGGGCACCCCCGTACTGCCGCCGGAGAGCTGGAGCAGGGCCACGTCCGAGGGGGCCGGACCGGGCAGCCGGGCGGGCTCGGCGGTCACCTCGGCGGTCACCTCGGCGGTCACCTCGGCCAGCGAGGTGAAGCGGCCCGCGTCCGGCCCGGCGACAAAGACCTGGCGCACCGAGGGCACCCGCGCGGAGACGATCGCCGCCAGCGTCCGGTAGTCGTACCCCTGGTGCACACCGGGCACCACATACGCCACCGCACCCGTGAAGGAACAGAAGTAGGTGATCTCCGACTCCCGGTGCGCGGGCAGCGCGAGGACGGGCACCGCGCCGATCCGGGCGAGCCCGAAGAGCACCGCCAGAAAGTCGGAGGTGTTGGGGAGCTGGACGACGACCCGGTCCCCGGGGCCGATGCCCCGGGCGGCCAGCCCGGCGGCCAGCCGGTCGGCCCGCCGGTCGAGTTCGGCGTAGGTCAAGCTCCGCCGGGTGCCGCCGGGGCCGTCCGCGGGGTCGACCACGGCGGTCCTGCCCGGGTGCGCGGCGGCCCGCCGGCGGAGCATCCCGCCGAGGGTCTCGCCGCGCCACCAGCCCGCCTCGCGGTAGCGCCGGGCGAACTCCTCGGGCCACGCCGGGGCGATGGCCGTGGACGCACCGGTCACAGCTCGGCCCCCACGGCGTCCAGGAAGGTACGGAACTTCGCGGTGGTCTCGCCGGTCTCGGCCGCCGGCTCGGAGGCGGCGACGATGCCCGCTCCCGCGTACAGCCGCAGGGAGCGCCCCTCCGCCTCGGCGCAGCGGATGGTGACGACCCACTCGCCATTGCCGTCGGCGTCGCCCCAGCCCACCATGCCGGTGAAGAACCCCCGGTCGAAGGGTTCCGTCTCACGGATCACCGCGCGCGCCACATCGGTCGGAGTGCCGCAGACGGCCGGGGTCGGGTGCAGGGCGGAGGCCACCTCCAGGGCCGAGACCCCGGGGTCGGCGAGGGTGCCGGTGACGGTCGTCGACAGATGCCACAGGGCGGCCGTCCGGACCAGCGAGGGCCTCGCCGGCACCTCGATCGAGGAGCAGTACGGGGCCAGGGTCTGGTGGACGGCGTCGACGACGACGGCGTGCTCGTAGAGGTCCTTGGCGGACTCCAGCAGGGCGGCGGCCCGGCGGACGTCCTCGGCGAGATCGGCGCTGCGCGGGGCGGACCCGGCGAGCGGATTGGCGACCAGCAGTCCGCCCCGGCGGGAGACCAGCAGTTCGGGGCTGGCACCGAGGAGCACCCGGCCCGGCGCGGTCGGCAGCGCGAAGGTGTAACCGTCGGGGTCGCGGCGGGCGAGCCGCTGGAGCATGGCGGGCAGATCGAGGTCCTCGGCGCCGGTCACCTGGAGGGTGCGGGCCAGCACCACCTTGCTGAACTCGCCCTCCCACATCCGGTCGACGGCGGCGGCGACCCCCTTCGCGTACTGCTCGGGTCCGGGCTCGGGCCGGACCGTCCACCCCGTCCTCGGCGGCGCCGAGGCGGGCAGCGCCACCAGCGGGTCCACGGCGAGCGCGGGGCCGGCGCCCACGGTCTCCGGGACGACCAGCGCGGCGGGTGCCGCCGGGTCGAAGGGGATGGCCCCCAGCACCAGGGGCACGGCGCCGTCCGGGGCCGGGGAGAGCGCGGCCAGGGTGTCCGCCACCCGGCGGGCCAGTGGCTCCGAGCCGTGCGGGACGGCCGCGCGCATCCCCCGGGCCAGCAGGGTACGGGTGGGAGTGGCGAGGAAGCGGTCCTCGCCGCGATAGGCGTCGAGGAGGCCGGTGGCGGCTCCCACGGCGGAGTGCGAGGCTTCGGTGGACCGGGGCGCGGCGATCTGCGGGACCGTCGACACGGAGGACTCCTTGGCTGGTGCGGGTGGGGGGTGGGACAACACGGGTGCGGTGGGTGCCGGCCCGGGGACGGGCCGGGGCAGCGGTGGCGGCGGGGTCAGCGCAGGGTCGCGCCCCCGTCCACGTACACGTCCTGCATGGTGATGTGCCGGGCCCCGTCCGAGACGAGATACACCACCGCGTCCGCGACATCGGCGGGCTCGGCGATCCGGCCCAGCGGGATGCCGGTGCGGTACGCCGCCGGATCCCCCTCGATCACCCGGCGCGGCGCCGACGGGCCGTCCCACAGCGACCGCTGCATGGGCGTGTCGGTGGATCCCGGGCAGACCGCGTTGCAGCGGACGCCC
The DNA here is from genome assembly GCF_040299965.1 of Streptomyces sp. NPDC000594. Classification (NCBI taxonomy): domain Bacteria; kingdom Bacillati; phylum Actinomycetota; class Actinomycetes; order Kitasatosporales; family Streptomycetaceae; genus Streptomyces; species Streptomyces sp. NPDC000594. Next base: position 209,365 of record NZ_JBEPCY010000011.1, read on the forward strand.
CGCGCGGCGACCTCCAGGCCGAGGCACTTGGTGAACATGACGGCGGCCGCCTTGGAGGCGGCGTAGGCGCTCATCCCCGCGCGGGGGATCCCGGCGGCGTTGGACGCGACGGTGACCACCGCGCCCGCGCCGCGCTCCGCCATCCCCGGCACCACCGCCCGGCAGACATGGAACACCCCGGCGGTGTTGACGGCGAAGACCTCCGCCCAGTCCCGGTCGGTGGTCTCCAGCGCGGCGCCGGTCCGCAGCACCCCGGCCACCTGGACCAGGATGTCCAGCGGCCCCAGCTCCCGCTCGACCCGGGCCACGGTCGCGTCCACCGCCCGTGGATCGGTGACGTCCAGCGGGTATCCGGTGACGCCGCCGGCCGCCGGGCCGCCACCGGTGCGCGCGGTGAGCGCGGCGACGGTCTCCGCGAGGGGCCCGGCCGCCCGGTCGGTCGCCGCCACGGTGGCGCCGAGACCGCTGAGCGCCTGGGCCACCGCCCGGCCGATCCCCTGCGCCGCGCCGGTGACCAGCGCCACCCGGCCGTCGAAACCGCCGTACGGCACGGTCGCGGCCGGTGCGGGCCGGGGCGGGGGATCGAGACCGGGCAGGGGGTCACGCGTCGGCACGGCGATCCCCGGCCGGGGCGAGGAGTCCGGCCCACTCGGTGAGGGTCGGCCGCTCGGCCAGGTCGGCGAAGCCGATGCGGGCCCCCTCGGCACGCCACTTCTCCACCAGGGTCATCAGCCGGATCGAGTCGAGCCCGAGATCGAGCAGATTCTCGTCCGCCGGCAGTTCGCCGGGTTCGGTGTAGAGCACCTCGGCGACATCCTGGGTCAGCCTCTCCACCGTGAAGCTCCGCTGTCCGGCCGTGTCGGCCATGATGGGTCGTCCTCTCCCTCGTGCTGGTGTGAACTCCATGACGCGGCGGCGGGCATCACCCGGGCGGTGCCGAGGGGGCCGTCGCCGCCGGCCGTACGGGCTCCGTCAGCGGCCGGTCGGGCCGCGCCGCGAGCAGCCGCAGCAGCGCGGCACAGCGGTCGGCGAGCCCCGCCACCTCCGCCGGTTGGTACAGGGCCGCGTTGGCGTCGAGGTCCAGCCGCAGCCGTCCGTCCGCCTGCCGTACCGCCGACAGCGAGAGATCGTCCACCGGGCCGGAGGCGAGGGTGACGATCCGGCCGGGTGTGCCGTGGAAGTCCAGCTCGGTCGCGAAGGGCCGCAGATTGAGCAGGATCCCGCCGCGCCCGGTGAGCAGGGACGCCCCCCGGTACCGCTGGTGCGCCCGGACCGCGCGGAACTCCGCCGCCGTCCGCCGCAGCAGCGCCGCGAAGCCCGCCCCGTCGCCCACCGGGATCCGGACCGGCAGGACGTTCACCGCCATGCCGGGGACCCGCAGGGTGCCGGGGGCGGTGCGGGCCATGGCGTACATCCGCAGCACGGCCTCCGGTGCGCCGGTCTCCAGCCGCAGTTGTGCGGCGACCGCCGCCGTGACGGCCTCCGCCCAGGTGGCGCGGGCGCCCCGGGCCGTGTGCTCCAGCCGGGCGGTGTCCGCGCGGTCCAGGACGACCGTATGTCGCAGCACCCGCCCGGAGGCCGGCGCGGTGCCCCGGGCGAAGCCGGTGACCGAGGGCCGGTCGGCGTAGCGCGCGGTCCAGTGGGCGCGGTCGGCCGCCTCGTCCGCCGAGTCCGCGTAGGCGCGTTCGGCGTCGACGAGGACGCTCAGCGGGGCGAAGGGGGAGGGCGGCGGTTCCTCCCCGCGCGCCAGCGCCGTATAGAGGTCGGCGGTACGGCGGCTGAGCAGCGAGACCCCGTAGCCGTCCACGGCGAGATGGTGGAAGTACTGGAAGAGCAGATGCCGTTCGGGTCCAACGCGCACCAGCACCGTACCGGTCAGGGAGGCACCGCCCGGGGCAGGACCGCCGGGTCCGGGGGCACCGCCCGCCGGACCGGGTGCGGGGGCCGGGCCCGCCGGGGCGATCAGCGCGTCCAGCCGGGGCGGACAGGCGAGCTGATCGCGTACCAGCTCCACGGCGGCGGCGACGGGATCCGCCGCGCCGGAGGTGTCCAGCCGGGGCAGCCGCCACCCTTCGGCGTCGAAGGGCAGCTGCTCCTGGCGGGGGCCGTCCGCCCCGCCGTGGATCCGCAGCCGCAGCGCCGGCGCCTCGGCGAGCACGCGGGCGATGGCCCGTCGCAGCGGGGTCACCTCCAGCGGACCGCGCAGATCGATGTACTGACCGACGTTGTAGGTGGTGTTCCCGGGGTCGGCGCACTGGGCCGACAGCACAGGGCGCTGTGCTGCCGTCAGCTCCAGTCCGCGGCCCGCCCCGGGGGTGATCGCAGGCACGGGGCCCTCCGAACTCTGATGTCGTGAACGGTCGAAGGTGGCGGATCGGTGGGGGAGGCCGGCCGGCCGGACGGGGCCCACGGCCGGGTGGGCCCCCGGGGCGGCACACCCGGGGGCGGCGGGACCGCCGCTCACGGGGCCGGTACGGCCACACCGTCCGCCGTGTCGACCGTCCCGCCCGCCCGGTCCGCGCGGCCGGAGAGCAGATCCTGTCCGGCCAGGCCCAGCAGCAGGGCGTCACAGATCTCGCCGGAGCGCACGGCGAGCGTGGAGAGGAGGGAGGAGGTGATGCCGTGGGTGTGCTCGGCGGCGGCGCCCTGGACATAGATCCCGGCCCCGACCCGCTCGGTGGTGGCCACCCGGTGGTCGCGGCCGATGCGCAGCCTGCCCCGGTCGTCCGTCAGGCACTCGTCGGCGAGCGGCCCCAGCAGCTCGCGCGGGTCCTGGGACCGGTAGCCGGTGGCCATCACGATCGCGTCGCAGTCCAGCGGGTGCCGTTCGCCGCTGGTCAGGGAGCGCACCACCACCCGTACGCCATCGGGGATCTCCTCGATGCCCGCCAGCTCCGTGGTCCGCAGGATCCGCAGCCGCTCGGTGCCCGCTACCTTCTCCTGGTACACCGTCCGGTACAGCTGGTCGATCAGTTCGCCGTCCACCACCGAGTAGTTGGTGTTGGCGTGGTTGTCCATCAGCGACTGCTTGACCTCGTCCGGGGCCTCGTAGAAGTCGTCCACGGCGGAGGGGTCGAAGATGCGGTTGGCGAAGGGGCTGTCGTCGGCGGGGCTGTAGCCGTACCGGGTGAACACCGCGCAGATCTCGGCCTCGGGGAACTCCCGGTGGAGGTACTCGGCGGTCTCCGCCGCCGACTGGCCGGCGCCCAGGACGACGAAGCGGCGGTGCGGCCGGGCGGCCGCACGGGCCTCCTGCGACCGGAAGAGGAGGTCCCGGCTGTGCCAGATATGGGGACCGGTGGCCACCCCCTCGGGCAGCCGGGGCCGCAGCCCGGTGCCGATGATGACGTTCCGGGCGCGCAGGATCGTTTCATCGGTGCCGTCCTCCGGGGTACCGCCCCCGGCGGGCCGGGTATGGACCTCCAGGGTGTCCACCCGGCCGTCGGTGCGGACCGGGCGGACCGCGTAGGTCTCCCGGCTGTATCGCACACGCTGCTCGACGGTCCCGGCGCACCAGCGGAGGTAGTCATGGAACTCGACCCGGCTGGGGAAGAACGACTTCTGGTTGATGAAGTCGGCGAGCCGTCCCCGCTCGTGCAGATAGCGCAGGAAGGTGAAGCGGCTGCCCGGATCGCGCATGGTCGCCAGGTCCTTGAGGAACGACACCTGCATGGTGGCCCCGGCGAGCAGCATGCCCCGGTGCCACCCGAACTCCGGCTGGCGTTCGGTGAAGACGGACCGCAGGGCCCGCCCGGGGCCGCACTGCGCGTTGTGCTCCTCGATGGCGATGGCCAGCGCCAGGTTGGCCGGGCCGAAGCCGATGCCGACCAGGTCCTCGGTGGGGGCGGCGTCGTGCCGCTCTCCCGTGTGCTGGTGCCCTGCAGACATGCTCATCCTTTGCTCGGTCCGACCCGGGGGCGGACAGGTCCGGCCACTGCCGGTGGCGTCGGGCGCCGGGTCTCCGGGAACGCACGGAAAGACCCTGGAAGTTAGGTAAGCCTTACCTAAGATCACCCATGGGGGGCGGTGTGTCAAGCGCCCTGTGTGCGGGTTCCCGCGGTGTGTCGATCGACGTCAAGAAGGGTGTGATGGAGGGGAGTTGGGTCCGGCCCGCCCGGTACGGAGGCGCTGTCCTCGCGGTGCGCGGGTCCTTGCCCCCGGGGCGCGGTGGCCGATGCGTCCGGGACCACGGTCGTCCCGGTCCCGCTGTCGGTGAAGACCTCCAGGAGCAGGGCGTGCGGTACCCGCCCGTCGACCACATGGGCCCGGCGCACGCCCTCCCGCACGGCGCGCAGACACCCTTCCATCTTGGGTGCCATCCCGCTCTTCAACGTGGGGAGCAGCCGCTCCAGTTCGGTGGCGGTCAGCCGCCCGATCACCTCGGTGCTCCGGGGCCAGTCGGCGTGGAGTCCCGCCACATCGGTCAGCATCACCAGTTTCTCCGCGCCGAGCGCCCCCGCCAGCGCCGCCGCCGCGAGATCGGCGTTGATGTTGTAGATCTCGCCGTCGTCCCCCCGGGCGACGGGGGAGACGACCGGGATCCTGCCCCGGTCCAGCAGGGCGAGCAGGGTCTCCGTGTCGACCCGGACCACCTCGCCGACGAGTCCGATGTCCACCGGCACCCCGTCCACCAGGGCGGGTCGGCGGACCGCGGTGAGTGTGTGCGCGTCCTCGCCGGTCAGCCCTACCGCGAACGGCCCATGGGCGTTGACGAGTCCGACGATCTCCCGCTGGATCCGCCCCGCCAGGACCATCCGCACCACATCCATCACCTCGGGTGTGGTCACCCGCAGTCCGGCGGTGAATCGGGCCTCCAGCCCCAGCCGGGCGAGCAGCGCGTTGATCTGGGGTCCGCCGCCGTGCACCACCACCGGGCGCAGCCCGGCGTACCGCAGGGCGACGACATCGCGGGCGAAGGCGTGCTTGAGCTGCTCGTCGACCATCGCGTTGCCGCCGAATTTCACCACGACGACCTTGCCGTGGTGCCGTTCCAGCCAGGGCAGGGCCTCGATGACGGTACGGGCCCGGGAGCCGTCCGCCCGTGACCGCGGCGCGGCGGGGCGGGGTTTGACGGGGTCGGCGGGGGGCCGGTGCCCCGGCCCGGAAAGCGGATCAGGGGCATCCGTTTCTCTGGTCCCGGTCGCGGGGGTCATGGCGCGACTCCGGGCGCGAGGGCTGCGGTGGGGGTCATGGGTGTCTGCGTTCCTTCGGTGCGGAGGTTTGCGGACAGGGCGTCTCCGGGCCAGGGGTGTCCGGGCCGGCGGAGGGGGGAAGGCCGGGGGTCTCCCGTCGGCGCCGGGGCGCGAGGGCGGGCCGGTCACCGGGGTGCCGCTCCGCTCCGTGCCGGGGCCGGCCGCCGTGCCCCGTCCCGCGCGGGTGCGCCGGGGGAGGGGCCGGAACCGCTGGTCGGAGGGCGTTCGGGTGCCCGTACCGGCGCGCGGCCGCTCCGGGCCGTGGCGGCGCGGTCGGAGGAGGGTGTCCAGGGCGACGCGGAGGCCCCGGGCGGATCGGCGGTGATCGGCGGGGCGGGGTGCGACCGGGTGTCCCGGACCCCGTCCGCTCCGCCGGCGCGGGTGCGCGCCGGGGAAGAGGGAGAAGCGGGCGCGCGAGAGGGACCGTTTTCCCGCGCACCCGCTTCGTTCAGGGAGCCACCGACCGTCCGGCCGGGCTCTGTTCGAACCGCTCGCGCGGGCAGACGCACAGATAGGCGTCCTTCTCCGGCTTGCGGATCTTCTCGGTCGTGGTGAAACCCGCGTACGCGAAGATCGTGTGGGCGGCGTCGTTGCGGATGTCCGGCTCGGCCACCACCCTGCGGGTCGCGGGGTCCGCGAAGAGCATCCGCATCGTGCTGGTGATCGCCGCACGGGTGAAGCCGTGCACCGGCCTGTCCGCGGGCGACACCAGGAAGTGCAGCCCGACATCGCCCGGTTCGGGCCGGTAGAGCCCCACCAGGGCGACATACCGGGGGTCGTACCGCTCGATCAGAAAGGCGGGCACCCCGTCCACCAGGCCGAGGAAGGCGTCGTGGTGCTCATGGGCCGCCATCGCCGTGTACTTCTCCTCGATGTCGCCGAGGTCGAAGTGGCGCATCATCCAGAAAGCGGACTTGGGGTGGGTGACCCACCGGTGGACCAGCGCGGAGTCGGTCCGGGGATCGAGGGGCCGCAGGCTGAAGCGGCCGGGGTCGATGGGTGCCGTGCCCCCCGCGCCGTGGGGACGGCTCACGGGGCTCGTGCCGCCGATACGGCTCATGCGGCCCGCTCCGGGAAGGCGGGGGCGGTCCGGTTCCCCGGACGGCGGCGCACCCCGCCGGCGATCACGGTGGCGGCGCGCGGGCCCCCGGCGGGGGTCCGGGCCGGGGCGATCGGGCGGGACCACCCCAGGGGACCGGCCGGCTCCGCTCCCGCCGCCGCGCCAGGGCGGCGGCAGGCGTCGGCCGTGTGGTCGTCGGGCGGGTGCGTACGCATGCGGGACCTTCCGGAGGAGGCGACATGACCGGGTACGGGGGCCGGGGGAAGATCACCCGGCTGAATTGTTAGGTTAGCCTAACCTAACTGACCTGTCATCCCTTGGTGATCATTTTCGTGAGCCAGGTCGAGACGTGGTGAGGCGTGTTCCGTGAGCCGTGTTCCGTGTCCGGCCCCCGGAGCGCCCGGGGGACGCTCCGGGGCCTCGCCCGCCGCCCCGGAACGCGGACGGCGGGCGACGGGCGGCGGGCGGCGGCTCAGGGCCCCGCCGGGGCCTGCTGGGCGTTCAGCCGGACGACCCTGGGCAGCCGTTCGATCGTCGCCTCGCGGTGCGCGATGACGACCAGGGTGCGGTCCGCCCGCAGGGTGTCGATCGCGGTCTCCACCCGCAGGGCGGTCTCCGGGTCGAGATCGGCGGAGGCCTCGTCCAGCACCAGCACCGCCGGGTCGACCAGCGCCGCCCGGACCAGCCCGATGAGCTGGATCTCGCCCGCCGAGAGCCCGCCCGTGCCGCCCCCGAGCGGGGTGCGGAGCCCCTCGGGCAGCCCGTCGACCCAGGAGGTCAGGCCGAGTTCGCGGACGGCGGCCAGGATCCGGTCCTCCCCGGGTTCACCGGGCACCAGACCGAGGTTGTCCAGCAGGGTGCCCCGGATGAGGTGGACACGCTGCGGTATGAGGACGATCCGGCGGCGCAGCTCGTCCGGCGGCAGCTCGCGCAGATCCCGGCCGTCGTAGCGGACCGAGCCGGAGTCCGGGATGTAGAGCCCGGTGAGCAGCTTGGCCAGGGTGGTCTTGCCCGCGCCGGTCGGACCGGCGAGACCCACCCGTTCCCCCGGTTCGACCCGGAGGGAGACCCCGGACAGCACTCGGGCGGTGGAGACATAGGCGTACTCCACCCCCGTCACCTCCAGGACCCCGCGACCGGCGGTCGGCCGGGGCCCGGCGGAGGGCGCCCCCGGATGCTCCCCGGGCGCCGCCCCCGGTGGTCCGGACGCCGGCTCCGGCGTGGCGGGCTCCCGGGGGGCCGTCCGCGCGAGCAGGTCCAGCAGCCGGGCGAGCCCCACCAGGGTGAGCTGGAGCTGGCCCATCAGATTGGACGCCTGGGTGGCCGAGTCGAAGAGCTGACGCGTCGCCAGGACGAAGACCACCACCGTACCGACGCTGATCCGGCCCTCCGTCGCGAGCCAGCCGCCGACCAGCAGCAGCGCGGCCGTCGTCGCCCCCTGCACCAGCCGGGCGAGGCTGATCACGAACAGGGCCCGCTGGCTGCGCCGGGCGGCCCGGTAGCGGCGCTCGGTGTCCTCGTGGAACCGCGTACGCCAGAAGTCCACCCCGCCGGTGGTGACCAGCATCTCGCGGGACTGGACCAGCTCCCGGTAGGACGCGGCGACGGTACCGGCGGCGGCGGCCTCGGCGGCGAAGGCGGGCCCGGCGGCCCGCTTGAAGCGCCGCAGCACCCAGACGATCGCCGGGGCGAAGACGCCCAGGGTGACCAGGGTCAGCAGCGGTGAGTACCCGAGCAGCAGCACCGTCGTGAAGACCAGATACCCCGCGACGGTCAGCAGTTCGGGCAGTTGCGCGCGGACGAAGGTCGCCAGATCCGCGATCTCCGTGGTGCACCGGCGCAGCAGGTCGCCCGACGGCTGCGCCTCCAGAAAGCGCAGCGGGGCCCGGGAGAGACGTTCGACGGCGAGGTCGCGCAGCCGCCGTACCACGCGTTCGCCGACGGTGGTGAGCAGGATCTCGGCCCGCCGGAACAGCACCAGGCGCAGCAGGGCCAGCACGGTCAGCGCGCCGACCGCGATGAACAGCCCCGTACGGTCCCGCTCCAGCAGACGGTCGACGCCCGCGCCGATGACGGCGGGCACCGCGACGGAGGTCAGGGTCGCCGCCACACTGGTGAGCAGGGCGACCACCACGGCCCGCCGGTGGGGGCGCAGATACGGCCAGGTGCGTCCGAGCACCCGGCGCTGATCGGGGTCGGGGGAGAGCGGTCGTTCCTCAGCCACCTGCGGTCACCCGGTCCTTCGGCCTGGCCGGATCACCGGCGGGTACGAGCGTGACCACCTCGTCGGCGGCCTTGAGCACGGCGGGCCGGTGGGTGGCCCAGACCACCGCCGTACTGCCGGACCACTCCCGCAGCCGTTCCAGCAGCACCTGTTCGGTGGCGGGGTCGACGGCGGAGGTGATGTCGTCCAGGAGCAGGACGGCGGGGCGCCGCAGCACGGCACGGGCCAGCGCGAGACGCTGGAGCTGGCCGCCGGAGAGGGTGCTGCCGCGCTCCCCGACCTCGGTGGCGAGCCCGTCGGGCAGCGACTCCAGATGGTCGTCGAGGGCGGCGACCCGGCAGGCGGCGCGCAGTGCCTCGTCGTCGTGGTCGCCGCCGAGCCGGAGATTGTCGGCGAGGCTCCCGCTGAGGGTGGCCGGGCGCTGGGGGACGAACCCGATCAGCCGGTGGAGCCGGCCGGGGTCCGCCTCGTCCAGGGGGACCCCGCCGAAGCGCACGGAGCCGCCGTCCGGGGGAGCGAGCCCGGCGAGTACCCGCAGCAGCGTGGTCTTGCCGGACGCGGTGGGGCCGGTGACGGCGACCAGGGTGCCGGGGCGGACCGTGAGGCCGATGGGGGCCAGGACGGTACGCCCGCCCGCGACGCGCAGGACGGCCTCGGCGGTCAGCTCGCCGGCGGCGGCCGGCTCCCGCCTCCCGGCGGCGCTCTCCTCCGGCCCTGGCAGCAGCAGTTCCTGGAGCCGGCGGGCGGCGGTGGTGGCCTGGCTGAGCTGGCTGATCCGCAGGGTGAGCACGCCCACCCACATCACCAGCATGCTCATCCAGGTGGTGAAGGCGACGATGCCCCCGACCGACATGGAGTCCCGCAGGACCGCGACCCCGCCGACGCCGAGTCCCGCGCCGATGGCGAGGGCGGGGACGAAGGGCGAGAGGGCGGCCCAGTCGGCCGACACCCGGGCGGTGACGAGGGTGTGTTCGGTGACCTCGGCACTGCGGGTGTGATGGCGCGAGACCAGGGCGGACTCGCCGCCGATGCCGCGTACGGCGGCGCTGGCGGAGAGCAGCTCCTCGACCGCGTCGGCCCGGCCGCCGTGGGCGGTGGACAGGCCGGTGTTGGCCTTCCCGAACCGCCGGGGGAACCAGTGGGTGTTGATCCAGACCAGCGGGGGCACACAGAGCAGACAGACGACGGCGAGGAGCGGGTCCAGCCGGACGATGGCCGTGATCATCAGCACAAAGCCCGCGACACCGCTGACGAAGGAGGCGAAGCCCATCAGCCAGGTACGGACGAGGTCGACGTCCCGGGTGCCGCGCATCCCGAGATCGCCCTCACCGAACCGGTCCAGGGTGCGGGTGTCGAGCGACGCGACCCGGTCGGCGAGCCGGTGGTTGAGCCGGATGCCGCCCCGGGTTCCGGCGAGGGTGGAGAACCAGCCGAGGAGGACCTCGGCGAGGGCCGCGACGACTCCGGCGGCGAGCGCGACCAGCGCCCACTTCCGCAGCGCGTCGCTGTCGTCGCCGACGATGCCCTGGTCCACGGCGCGCTCGATGCACCAGGGCAGGGCGATCAGCGCGAACTGATAGCCGAAGCCGCCGAGTACGGCGGGCAGCTGGAGCCAGGCGTCCCGGCGCAGCACCGTGCCGAGCAGCCGCAGCCCGTCGCCGGTGGTGGGCCCGGTGCCCGGTGCCCCGGGGGATGGGGTCATGCCGTGCCTCCGATGACAGGGCCCCGGCCGGGGGCCCCGGCCGTCGCGGGCCGGTGGGGCCGGGTGGGCCGGTGGATTCCGTGGACGGCGTACGCCGGACGGTACGGGCGTGGTGCGCGGGGTCCCCGGGGGCGGCCGGTGCCGCCCGGCGCCGGGGTGGTCGGGTGCCGGCGCGGGACGGCCGCGCGCCGCTCCGGTCCGGTGGGGCCGGGTGGTGCGAAGGGCATCGGTCAGACCTCGCTGTCCTGGGTCTCGCCCCTGGTCCAGTAGGGCGTCAGATGGGTGTCGGAGCGCGCCAGGCCCTGTCCTTCGACGAAGTGCCGGCGCAGCTCGCGGATGACGCCCCGCTCGGCCGCGCCCCAGATCCGGCCCCGGCCCGGGGGCAGCGGGAGCGCCGTGGCCCGCTCGTGGAGCAGCTGCCCGGCGGGCCGCGATCCCCGGTGGAGCCAGCTGATCCGGGCGTCCGCCCGGGTGGTCAGAGGCTGTTCCTCGGCCCGGTCGGGGACCTCGACGACCACCGACACCGGCAGTCCGGGCGGCAGTTGCTCCAGGGTCGCGGCGATGGCGGGCAGCGCGGTCTCGTCGCCGAGGAGGACGGCCCACTCCGCGTCGGGGCCGGGCGTCCAGCCGGACCCCGGGCCGAACCAGATGGCCTCGTCACCGGGGGTGGCCCGCTCCGCCCAGCCCGAGGCGAGCTGATCGGCGCCGTGCAGCACGAAGTCCATGTCCACCTCGCCGGCTTCGGGCCGGTGGTGGCGGATGGTGTACCGGCGCAGCCGGGGTTTGGCCACCGGCAGCAGCGCGCGGGCGGCCTCGGTGGTGAAGGGCCGGGGCAGTTCGACACCCGGCTCGTAGAAGTACAGCGCCACATGCTGGTCGCCGCCGTTGCTGTGCAGTCCGGCCAGCTCGTCACCGGCGAAGGTGATCCGCGCCATCCGGGGCGTGATCCGCTCCACCCGCCGCACCCGGGTCACCCTCAGTTTCCCCGAACGCCGGTGCTCGCTCTGCCCGTCGCGGACCGCTGCGCCGCTCATCTTCGCTAACTCCTCATCGCCGTTGGCCCGTTGGATTGCCCAGGGGATTCCGTAGATCGTCTCCGGAAGAGGTAGCTTAGGCAAGCCTTACCTTTCCGCTTGGGCGGTGGGGTGGGTTTCCGTACGGTGTTCGATGGAGGAGTAAGCGAAAATGACCCGCTCGCGCACGATGTCCCGCACTCTCGGCCGACGGTCCTTCCTCGGAGGGCTGACCGCAGGCGCGGCGGCCCTCGGGCTGACCGCCTGCGGGGTGAACGACTCCTCGGAGGGCGACGGCGGCGGTGACAAGAAGGCGGACGCAGGCAAGGGCGGCGGCACCCGCACGGTGAAGGCCGACAACGGCACGATCACCGTACCCGCGGCCCCGAAGCGGGTCGTGGTCACCGACAACTACGCCGCCCTGATGCTGCTGGAGCTGGGCATCGTGCCCGTCGGCGTCCCCGACGGCACGGCGCTGCCGACCCTGATGCCCGCCGCCGACCACGCCAAGTTGGCGAAGGTGAAGACCATCGGCGCCCCCGGCACCCTCAACGCCCAGGCGGTGGCGGCCCTCAAGCCGGACCTGATCATCGATCAGTTCTACCGGGACAAGGCCACCGCCCTGGCGGACGCGAAGGTGGCACCGGTCACCCACTTCGACTGGACCAAGGACGCGCTCTGGCACGAGCAGATCGCCCGGGTCGCCGACGCGGTGAACCGGGAGGCGCGGCTCACCGAGCTGAAGACCCGCTACGAGACCCGCGTCAAGGAGGTGAGGACGGCCCACGCCAAGAAGATCGCCACCTCCGTCTGGGCCCCGCTGAGCGGCGGCCCCAGCGGCAAGTTCTTCCTCGGCACCCCGTATGTCACCGTCATGCGCGAGCTGGGCCTGAAGATCGGCGCAGGCATCCCGGAGGGCCAGGGCGAGAAGTTCATCCCCAAGAGCTACGAGGAGCTGGATGTCCTCGGCGACTGCACCGCGCTGATCTACCCGGTGCAGTTCGACGGCAAGCCCACCCCCACCACCCAGGCCCTCCTGGACCACAAGCTGTGGAAGGCCGTCCCCGCCGTCAAGGCGGGCCGGGCCTTCTCCTCGCAGCACTTCCTGATGGCGAACTACTCCTTCGCCATCGGCGCGGTGGACGAGATCGAGGGCATGCTCAAGAAGCTCTGACCCCAGGGGCGGCACCGACCGCCCCCGTGGTGGGGGGGCGGGGCCGGCGGCGCCCCGCGCCGCCGCCCCCGCCGCCACCCGGCCCCGGGCCCCCGGGGCCACCCCCACCGCCCCCGCGGGCGCCGCGGCGCCGGCGCGCGGGGGCGCCCGCGCCCG